>DXBL01000180.1 GCA_019116555.1 Candidatus Pseudomonas excrementavium | reverse complement strand
AGGAGCATCCCTTCACCCGGCCGGCTCGCCTGTATCAGAGTCAACTGACCTACGATGCCACCCGGGGTGAGCCGCTGAATGCCAGGGAGCGGAGTCAGGGCATTCAGCAGCAGCTGGAACTCTGAGCTTCTGGGGCAAAACCCGGTTGCTCCGCAATCTGCGCCCGCTGTTGATCGTTATCGAGAGCAGGCAGGCGATGGATTACAACACTGTCGCGCAGAGCCTTGAAGAGCAATGCGATACGCGCACCCTCCGTTGGTTTAGGCTGGCCTGCGAATACCTGCATCAACGGATCAACGAGCAGCGCTTCCGGCAGATGATATACAGCCTGTTGGCCGCAACGGGATTGCTGCTGATAGCCCAGACCCTCTGAGCCTCTCAGTGCGCGAGGCTGCCCAGCCGGGCCAGGCAGAGCGCCTCCATCTCCCCCGCCCATTGCCGCATCCGCGGTTCATCCAGCCGCAACTGCATGGCATAGCGACGCCCGCCCCATACCGCCAGGTGCAGGGCTTCGATCAGACTGTCATCCGGTGGCTGCGGCAGATCGGTACAGACATCGAACACCCGGCGCCACATCGCGAGAAACTCGGCGCAGGCGCGCTGTTGGTGTTTCTGCTCGGCGACCCGGGGTTCCAGCGCCAGCATATCGGGGTGGAACCAGGACAGTTCATGCCTGCCGCTGAGCAACTCAATCAAAAGACATATCCGCTGTTGCCAGCTCAGATCAGCCGGCTGCACCACCTGCTGCTCCACCGCCTGGATCAGCGTCTCGATGCAGTGGCGCACATAGGCCGAGTGCAGCGCTTCCTTGCTCGGGAAGTAGTCATACAGCGTGCCGATGGCCACGCCGGCCTCCAGCGCCACCGCCCGGGTGGTCAGGTTGTCCCAGCCGTCGCGCTGCCAAATCCGAACATAGGTGTCGAATATCGCCTGCACGGTGAAGCGTGCGCGGGCCTGGGTGGGCCGTTTCAGAGGTTTACTGCGGCTTACCGGGGGAATCTTGTTGCTCATGGTTATCCGAACCAGGCCAGCCGTCGGCTGGCGTAGAGTTTATCCATCCACATTATGCCTACCGGAGCCCAGCATGACCCAGATTCACAGCCTGCAAACGGACAAGCGCGACCTCGCGCGTACCCGCATCGTCACCCAAACCCTCGATGATCTGCAACCCGGCCAGGCGCTGCTGAAGATCGACCGCCTGGCGCTGACCACCAACAACATCACCTACGCCGCCTTCGGTGATACCCCGCATCTGCGTTACTGGGACTTCTTCCCCACCGCTGACGCCGCCTGGGGACATATGCCGGCCTGGGGCTTTGCGGAGGTGGTCAGCACGACCGTGGAGGGACTGGAGATTGGCGAACGTTTCTATGGCTACTGGCCGATCGCGACGCACCTGGTGGTCGAACCGGTGCGCATCACTGAGCGCGGCTTCTATGACGGCAGCGCCCATCGTCTGGAGCTGACCTCGGCCTACAACCAGTACCAGCGCAACCGCACCGATGCGGCCTACCGCCCGGAGAACGAAGACTACCAGATGCTGCTGCGGCCGCTATTCATCACCTCCTTCATGCTGGCCGATTATCTGGAAGACAGTCGCTTCTTTGGTGCCAAACGCGTACTGGTATCCAGCGCTTCGAGCAAGACCGCCTTCGGTACCGTGTTCTGCCTGGAGGGCAAGGGTATTGAGGTAGTAGGGATCACCTCGGCCAGCAACCAGGCCTACGTCGATGGGCTCGGCTGTTATCAGCAAAGCGTAACCTACGATCAGCTGGAATCGCTGGATGCATCGATCCCGACGCTGTACGTGGATTTTTCCGGCAATGCCGAGCTGCGCCAGCGCGTGCATGCGCACTTTGAAAAATCACTGATGCATGACTGCTATGCCGGCTCGGCGCACAGCCAGGATCATATCAGCGAGCAGCAGCTGGTGCTCAAGGGCCCGCAGCCGCAGAGTTACTTCGCCCCGAACCAGATCCGCAAGCGCAATGCCGACTGGGGCCCGGCGGAAGTGACCCGGCGCTTCAATGAAGCCCAGCTGAGCTTTATCCAGCGGGTCAGTGACCGCCAGTCGCCCTGGCTGCAACTGGAAACCCATCGGGGTCTGGCAGCCGCGCAACAGCTGATCGACACTCTGGTGAATGGCCGCATCGCGCCGATCGACGGGCACGTGGTGACACTGGATTAAGCCAGCGCGATATCCTCACCGAAAATCGACAGCACCTGCGTGAAACTCGGCTCCGGCGGGCAACGCAACTCCAGCGGCTCGCCGGTAACCGGGTGCACAAAGGCCATTGCGGTGGCGGCCAGCATCAACCGGCTGTAACCGAAACGTTCGGCGAAATAATGGTTGTGGCGAGTGCGCCCGTAATTGGTATCGCCAATGATGGGATGGCTGATGTGCTGCATATGCCTGCGCAGCTGATGCTTGCGCCCGGTCTCGGGATACAGTGCCAGCAGACTGTAGCGACTGCCGGGATACCCTTCGATCTCGACCGGAATCTCGGTCGTGGCCAGACGCTGATAGCGCGTCGAGGCCTCGCGCAGCGGCTGCAGCTCGCCCTTGCAACGCTTGTCAGTGGCGTGCTCGCGCAACGGATGGTCGATCAGCCCCCGCTCCGGCGCCCAGCCACGCACCATGGCCAGATACGTCTTGCTCACCTGCCCCGCCATCAGCGCCTTGCCCAGCACACTGGCCGTTGCCGCATCACGGGCAAATACCAGCAGACCGGAGGTCGGCCGGTCCAGGCGATGCACCGGATAGACATGCTCGCCGCCATTGAGACGGCGAGCATATTGCAGCGCGAATTCCGTTTCGTGACGGTCGATCGGGCTGCGATGCACCAGCAGCCCAGCCGGCTTGTGCACCACCAGCAACCACGGATCGCGGTAGATTTCAGTGAGGGGATTGTCGGCAGGCTGGTTCAAGACAAGGTGTTCATCCAATGGCGATAGCGAGGAGGCTGCGCTTACGTGGTAGCCAGTTTCAACCCCAGGATACCGGCCCCGATCAACACCAGGCTGATCAGCCGCATGGGGTTCGCCGGTTCATCGAATAGCAGGATGCCCAGCATGACTGTCCCCACCGCCCCGATGCCGACCCACACCGCATAGGCGGTACCCATCGGCAGCGTCTTCATCGCCACCCCCAGCAACCAGACACTGATCGCCATGGAAGCGACCGTACCCAGCGTCGGCCACAGACGGGTGAAGCCTTCGGTGTACTTCAAGCCCACCGCCCAGCCAATTTCGAACAGACCGGCAACTACGAGAATGGCCCAGTTCATCAGATATCTCCTGATTGGGCCGTCCCCGTTTGAACAGTAGCAGTGGGGTCGTCCCCACTCCTTGCCGCATCGATCAGCGGCAAACAGCCCGATTATACAATCGGGCATGCGACCCGGCCAGCTTGTCAGACAAAGACGCGGAAGCGTTGCTCGTCTTCCATGAAGGTTTTCTCGCCGAAACCGGCTTCATTGGAGCCGAATGGCATTTGCGCGCGGAGGGTCCAGGACGCGGGAATATCCCAGGTTTCTGCCACGGCGGCATCGACCACCGGGTTGTAGTGTTGCAGGCTGGCACCGATACCGGCGTCGGCCAGGGCGGTCCATACCGCGAACTGGGCAATACCGGAACTCTGCTCTGACCAGATGGGGAAGTTGTCGGCATAGCTGGCAAACTGCTCTTGCAGGCCCTTTACCACGTCCTGATCTTCAAAAAACAGCACGGTACCTGCGCCTGCTGCAAAGCTGGCCAGTTTGTTTTCCGTGTTGACGAAGGCGTCGGCCGGCACCAGCGGGCGCAGCGCCTCTTTGGTCAGCTCCCAGAACAGCTCGCTCTGCTCACCCAGCAGAATCACCGCCCGCGAACTTTGCGAGTTGAAGGAAGACGGCGCCTGACGCACCGCTTCCTTGACCAGCTCGATAATCTGTTCGTTGCTGACATCCAGGTTCTTGCCCAAGGCATATTGGGTACGGCGTTTCTGGTAGATTTCAATCGCTTTATTGGACATGCAATATTTCCTCATATCTGGGTAAATGATCATGTGCGGCGGCAACGGCCCCTGTCTGTTCTGTCAGGCCGTCATCCGCCCGAAACGGCCGGCGTTGAAGTCATCGATAGCCTGCACAATTTCATCCTCGCTGTTCATCACGAAGGGGCCGTGCCCGACTACCGGCTCGTCAATCGGCTCACCGGACAACCACAACACCGCAGCGTCGCTGTTGGCCTCGATGACGACACCGCTGCCAGCGCGATCCAGGTGTACCAATTGGCCTGCACCAGCGATGTCACCATTGATCAGCACCGTGCCGTGCAGCACCACCAGCGCCAATGTATAGCCGTCGCGGGTAGGCAACTGGGCAGTAGCGCCCTGGTTGAGGCGCATATCCAGCACGTCCATCGGCGTGAAGCTGCGTGCCGGGCCATGCTGGCCGTCAAACTCGCCGGCAATGATACGCACCTGGCCGGCACCCCGGGGCAATTTCACCACCGGAATCTGCTCATCCAGGATGGTCTGGTAACCCGGCTCGGCCATCTTGTCGCTGGCCGGCAGGTTGACCCACAGCTGGACCATTTCGATGGTACCGCCGCGCTGGGTGAATGCCGGCGAGTGAAATTCTTCATGCAGGATACCCGCGCCGGCGGTCATCCATTGCACGTCGCCGGGGCCAATGGTACCGCCGGCACCGGTGGAATCCCGGTGCGCCACTTCGCCCTGATAGACGATGGTCACGGTTTCGAAACCGCGATGCGGATGCTGGCCCACACCGCGGGGCTGGGGTGCCGGGTCGAAGTGGGTCGGCTGTGCATGGTCGAGCAGCAGGAATGGGCTGAGATGACGCCCCAGCCCCTGATAACTGAACAACGAGCGAACCGGAAAGCCGTCCCCCACCCAATGCGGACGAGGAGCGCTGTGAACACCGAGGACTTTCTTCATGGCCAGTCTCCATATAGATAGGCGCTGCGCTGTGCAGCGGCGATGAGGAGATACTATTCCAGGAACGACTGCAGCAGTAGAGGGTGATATCCTTCCGCAGTGTCCTATGTATGGAACGATAAGCCCATGCGCGATCTCAATGATCTGTATTACTTCGTCCAGGTGGTAGACCACGCCGGCTTTGCCCCCGCAGGCCGGGCACTGGGGGTGCCCAAGTCCAAACTGAGCCGGCGCGTGGCGCTGCTGGAAGAGCGGCTGGGTACGCGGCTGATCCAGCGTTCGACGCGGCGTTTTGTCGTCACCGAGGCAGGCCGGACTTACTACAGTCACTGCAAGGCGATGCTGCTGGAAGCCGACGCGGCCGACGAAGCAATCGCCCTGAACCAGTCCGAGCCCCGGGGTATCGTGCGTTTGAGCTGCCCTATCGCCCTGCTCGAATCCCGCGTGGGCGACATGCTGGCTGCCTATCTTCTGCAGTATCCCCGGGTGGAGCTGCATGTGGAGGCCACCAACCGGCGGGTGGATGTGGTGGGTGAAGGTGTCGACCTCGCTATCCGCGTGCGGCCGCCGCCGCTGGAAGACAGCGACCTGGTGCTGCGCGTGTTCTCGGATCGTCGCCAGTGTCTGGTGGCCAGTCCGGCCCTGCTCAAACGCTGCCAGCAACCACCCAGCTCCCCCGCCGACCTGGCTGAGTTACCCAGCATGCTGCTCGGCGCCCCCCAGGGCGAACATGCCTGGCATCTGCTGGGGCCCGATGCTGCGCAGGCTACCGTCCGCCACGATCCCCGGTTGATCACCCGCAGCATGCCGGCACTGCGAACGGCCGCGATTGCCGGTGTCGGTGTGGTTCAGCTGCCGCGCATGATGGTGCGCGACTGGTTTGCCAGCGGCGAGCTGGTGCCCGTCTTGCCGGACTGGGAGCCGCGCCGGGAAATCATCCACGCGGTGTATCCCTCACGCCGCGGCCAGCTGCCCTCGGTACGCGCTCTGCTGGATTTTCTGGTGGCGGCGTTTCAGGCGCTGGACGAGGATTGAGCACAGGGGATTCTGGCCAGGCTCGCTGGCCAGCCGCCGTTACCTGAACAACCGCTTGTCGCGCCAGCGGCCCCACCGATAGTAAGCGAAGGAAAACCCCGCGCTGAGCATGAAACTGAGGCCGATGCCCAGCGCCACGCCAGTATCGCCGTAGACCGAGGTGGCCCAGTACGCCAGCGGCACCCGCAGTATCCACAGGGAGATGATATTCAGCGCCAGCACCTGGAACATCGCCCCCGCTCCGCGCACCACACTGTTGAAGACAAAATTCAGCCCGATAAAGGGATAGAAGAAAGCGATGGTTTTCAGGTAGTGGGTGCCAAAGGCCACGCTGGCTTCATCCTGAATGAACAACCTGACCAACGGCTGGGCAAACAGATACAGCACGCTGGCCAACAGCAGCATGATGCTCGTGTTGTAGACAATGCCGGCCCGGGTGATCTGCGCCACCCGTGGCCATTGTTGCGCGCCGATGTTCTGCCCGGCCATCGCGGTGACCGCCGTACCCAGCGCCACCGCCGGCAGCAAGATAAGGTGATCCAGCCGCTGGGCTGCGCCGAAGCCCGCAACCGCATGGGCACCGAGGCTGTTCACCAGTGACAGGATAACCGTGGTACCGGCATGGATAACCACCATCTGCGCGCCGGAGGGGATGCCCAGGCGCAGGATGGTCTGTACCTCCAGCCACTGCGGTAACCGCAGGCGCAAACCGTGGCCGGGAAACTTGCGCGCCAGATGCACCAGGCTGTACAGGAAAGCGCCGCCCTGGGCCGCGATCACGGCACCGGCCGCCCCGGCAATGCCCCATTGGAACACGCCGATAAACAGTGGCGACAGCAGGGTGATCAACAGCGTGGCCAACAACACGAAGTACAAGGGTGTACGGCTATCACCGAAGGCGCGCAGGACCGTACTGATGAAGTTGTAGCCCACCAGCAGCAGGGTGCCGGCGAAGGTGATCTGCAGATACACCCGTGCTTCATCGATAATCGCCGGGGGCGTGTTGAGCAGTGCCAGTAAGGCATCGGCAAACACATAGCCAGCCACGCCGATCAGCGCCGACAACAGCACCAGAATGAGGACAAAGGTGCTCAGGTAAGCGTGGATCGCGCCCATGTCACCCCGGCCCCGTAGCTGGGCGAAGATCGTCAGGGTCGCCTGGTTGACGCCCATGACAAAGGCCAGCACCACCATCATCAGGATGGTGCCGACCGTCACCGCGCCGAAGGCCTCGCTCCCCAGCAGGTTGCCCACCCACAGACCATTGATCAGCTGGATGGAGACCTGCAACAGGCTGGTAATGATGATGGGCAGGGAAAATGTTCCCAGGTGCCTGGCGATGGAGCCCTCAGTGAAGTTCTTCAATAGGCTGCCACGTCAGTCGAAGTGCTCATGGCTGTTGGCCTGCGCCCGGCGCCAATAGCTTGCGGCGCGAATACGGCCCTTGTCGACCCCCAGCCCCGCGGTCAGATACTGGCGTACCGCGCGGATATCACTGTACTCACCCGCCGCCCATACATACCCCTCGCCCTCCGGCAGGGTCAGTTCACGCACGGCGGCTTCCAGGGCGCCCATTCCGGTCTCCACGGGAGCCGATTCGGTTACCCAGCGCACATCCAGCGCGCACTCACAGGCGAAGTCGATCCTGGCCTGCTCGGTGGTTGTTTTGACGATCACCACGGCCTGCACGGTCGCGGGCAGCTCTTCCAGACGACGGCCAATCGCCGGGATGGCGGTCTCATCCCCCACCAGCAGGTGCCAGTCGAAGGCCGTCGGAATGACGAAGGAGCCCCGCGGCCCGGCAATGCCCAGCAGGTGCCCCGGTTCGGCATGGGTTGCCCAGTCGGTTGCCGGCCCGTCGTGATGCAGTACGAAGTCGATATCCAGCTCGTTGCTGATGGGGTCGTAGCGGCGCGGTGTGTAATCGCGCATCTCCGGCCTGGGCACGCCCTCGGCAAATACCAGGCCCTTGTCGCCCAGAGTGGGCATGTTGGGACTGACGCCCGCTCGCTCCGGCACCAGCAACTTCACATGGTCATCGAAGGAGGCGGAATGAAACCCGTGCAGATCCTCGCCGGTCAGGGTGATGCGGCGCATGGCTGGGCTCAGTTCGGTGACGCGCTTGACTTCCAGCAGACGTATCTTGATCGGATGCCGTATTTTCTGTACAGCCAGCAGGTCATTGGTCATGGTGGTCCTCGCTTCGAATGAAATCAGGGTTGCCTGAAACGCTCAGGATGTCCGCAGCGGCGCGCTGCAATATCTCGATGATGCGGCGTTGCTCGACATGACCGGCATCGCCGCTGGCCAGCAGGGCGGCACGGAACGCCTTGCGCGCCTGGATGAATTCCGGCAGCCAGCCGGTGGCGGCACTCGCCTGCGCCTCGCTTTCGCCGGCCAGGGTCAGCCATTGCATCTTCTTCGCCGCATGGCGCAGGGTCGCGATCAACAGTGCGACCCGCTCGTGGTGCGTCTGCAGATAGTCGCGACCGGCTGCGGTAATGCGATAATTCTTGCGCTTGCCGTGCTGCTCTACCTCGGCCAGGCCCCGGGACTCCAGTTGGGCCAGGGCTGGGTAAACCACACCGGGGCTCGGGCTGTAGTAACCCTGTGACAGCTCGCTCAATCCCCTGATCAACTGATAGCCATGGGCCGGCGCATCACGCAGAAACCACAACAGCGTGAGCTGCAGCTCCTCGGCATTGAATTTGCGACCGCGGGTCAGCGGGTTGCCACGCTGGCGAACCTGCCGCCCAGAATCTTTTTCCATGGCCCTGCCCTCCCCACCAAATGCATCTTACGATACAAAATATGGATCGTAAGATATACCTCGAACCCCTTATTGTCAATCTCAGCGACCGGCGTGCCGCCCATCGACGCTAAGCCAGCGGCCATGACGCCATGAAGCCAAGCCAACGCCGGCCATCGAAATGACTTACACTTTGCAGCTTTTGCACCGGAGAACGACGTGATCAACGCGCGCTACGTACCCTTGGTTTCCTCGATATTGATGTCGATTTACATGGTTTCGATCATGACCTTCGTCATTACTTGGGCTAATACGGGTTTCACGGAAAACTTCCTGTCGCGCTGGTGGCGTGCAGCCTATATCGCCTGGCCGATCGCGTTCACCCTGATCATCATCGGCGCCCCCAGGATCAGCCGGTTTGCCATCAGTCTGCAGAAGAAGTGAAGCAGAGCCACCGGGTATCAGTGCGCAACCGCCTTGGAAAACACGTTCAGCACCACCACCCCGGCCACAATCAGCCCCATGCCGATAATCGCGGGCATATCCAGCTTCTGCCCGTACAGAAACCAGGCCGCCGCCGTGATCAGGACGATGCCCGCACCGGACCAGATCGCGTAGGCAATGCCCACCGGAATGGTGCGTAGCGTCAGTGCCAGCAGGTAGAACGCGATACCGTAACCGACAGCCATCACGATGGTCGGCAGCGGTTTGGTGAACCCTTCACTGGCTTTCAATGCCGAGGTAGCAATCACCTCGGCGACAATCGCCACGGACAGGAATATCCAATGTTTCATCATCCAGCGCTCTCTGTTTGTCGGCCCGGGATGATAGCAGCAGATAAACGGGCCCGCCCGAGGCCTGTGTCCTGGTCAGTCCAGCTCCCTATGCTGCGGCAAGTCATCGGTAATCTCGAACCAGGGCGCCTTGCTGCCGACAAACACATGACGCAGTGGTTGAACGCCGGGGTCGGTATCCAGCGTCCCCAGCGGAAAACCGTACACCTCGGGCTGAGCATCGAACCGGGTGAACAGGCTGGAGCTGCAGACCGAACAGAACGCCTTGTGCTCACCCGGCGACGATTCGTAGAACCTGATCAACTCCTCCCCCTGCAAGGTTTTCCAATCCGCTGAACGGATCTTGGCACTGGTACGGAACGCGGCCGCATGGAGCTTGCGGCACATCGAACAGTGGCAGTTGTATACATTCTTCAGCTCGCCCTGAATTTCATACTGCACCCCCTGACACAGACAGCTTCCTGATAAGGCCATGATCCACCTCCCGTCATTGATGTATTGAGCTTAGTGCAAAAGCGGCGCGCCTATTTTCACCGTGAGCTGCTGCCTGTCGCCAAGTTCTGCTACCTTCGATATCTGACCCGATCACCCACCGAGAACGAGAAAACCGATGACTGCTCTGTATGACATTCCCCTGAACAAGATCGATGGCACGCCCGGCAGCCTGGCCGATTACCGCGGCAAGGTGCTGCTGGTGGTCAACGTCGCCTCCAAATGCGGACTGACGCCCCAATACGAAGGACTCGAAGCCCTGTATCAGGCCAAGCGCGAGCAGGGTCTGGAAGTGCTCGGCTTTCCGGCGAACAATTTCAAGGGCCAGGAGCCCGGCACCGAAGAAGAGATTCGCGACTTCTGCTCCACTACCTACGATGTGCACTTTCCGCTGTTTTCGAAAATATCAGTGCTGGGTGATGACAAGCATCCCCTGTACAGCCAGTTGACCACCCAGCAGCCACAGGCAATTGGCGATGGTCCGTTCCGTGAGCGCCTGAAGGGCTTCGGCATCAACCCTGAGGACCCAGCGGAGGTACTGTGGAATTTCGAGAAATTCCTGATCAGCCGCAACGGTGAGGTCGTAGCGCGCTTCGCGCCGGATACGGCGGCGGATGATCCGCGGCTGGTTGCCGCTATCGAGCAGGAGCTGCTTGCTCCCTCACGATAATACTGATCCGGCCGTCCGCCTCCAGCACCGCCTGCCTAGCCCGGTATATCGAGCGATGGCGGCGGCTTGCCTGCACCTGCCCATATAAACAACTGCCGCTCATCGTCACTCCCTCCCGTTAGTCGCAGCAAGGCACTTGGGGCCAAGCCTAGAGCGAAGCGCTGAATTTACTAACCCCGATCAGCCCATCGATACCGTTCGTCAGCTTTGATCAGCACCTACCTCAAATGGACGAGGCCGGGTCTGGACCGGTCGCCTAGTCTTCAGGCCAATGGAGAAATCCGGCATGGCGCCAAATAACACCCGACAAGAAGGGGCCAACCATGAAAATGAAAAGATGGCCGTTCTGGCCAGTATTTGCCATGGTCTCGCTAATCACCCTGGTGGCTGCGGTGGAGGTCAATAGCGCCACCGGCAGCCAGCTCGCACAGTGTTCTTCCAGCTCGATGATGTGCGGCGCACCGACGGTGACCATCAACCGACTGTTCATTCCCTGAACAGGGTTTTGACGCTCATCGAAGACGTCGTAGAGAATATCGGCTATCACACCGGTGGCGCAGGACCGGCGTTACCCGCTCAGAACCACGCAGATAACGTCAGCGAGCCAAATTGGTCATGCTCATTCTGGCCATGGAATTCCCGGGTACGCCAGACGCTGGCGAACGCCAACTGCCAGCTGTTCCAGGTCAACGCCACGCCCGTCTTGGCATCGCCAACCCATTCCCGACTATCCACCGAATGGCTGTCGGTGAAGGTATTGCCGTCGAGCAGCATGTTGTGCGCCATGTAACGCCCTTCCAGATTGGCGAAGAGGCTCCAGGCGAATCCGCCGCTACGATCAAAATACATGCTGCCGCCTTGCGCCGGCGCCACCGCTGGCAGACTGAAACTGCGGTCCAGCGACTGCCCGATACGCAGCCCCAGCCCTGCCGAGCCATAGGTATAGAGATTACCCAGCGATACACCCAGACTGGGGCCATATTCCAGCTCCAACCCGGCAAAGCGCTGCTGCAACCACCAGCGTTTCTGGTAGCCGGCATTGATGAAGGGTTCGTTGCTCAACTGGTTATCCCAGCCCCTGGGCTCATCACTGCTGGTCGCCTCGTGCACGGCACGCTGGATGCGCTTGCCACCCGCTCCCGGCCCAACCAGGCCGACATCCATATGCAGACCCGACACCTCACGCCAGCCGGCATGGGCGACATCATCGAACATCGACACACCGACAAACAGCAGGCCAGCGTAGGGCCTGTCATTCTCGATCAGCTCAGGGGTTTCGATCTCGTTGGGCGTGTAGATCTGGTGACCGAAGCGATAGGCAATATTGTCGATATCGCTGAGAAACCCGTCAGGCAACGACCCCGCAAAGAGCCGCGTCCAGTGATCAGCCTCCGGCTCGAATGAGCGCATCAGCTCCACACCATTGGTGTAATGACCATCACTGCCGCTGGCGATGATGTCGTTCTCGATCTTCAACGAATACAGATCAGCCTGGCTGACCAGCGGAACAAAAGCAGTGATTACCGCAATGGATAAACGATGATGCAGACGCAGGATGGCCATGCCGCTACTCCCGAGTTACATACAATGTCGAATGTATGTAAGGAGTGTAGAACATGCCGCCTCGCCTGGAAGAAAATTTCCGGCCCTTAGGCGCGCTACCGAAACTTGCGAGCGTACGCGTCCCTTACATTGGCGGATATATAGCCACTGAGCCCCCTCCCCTCCCGTGCGAGGCGATGCATTGCCGCAATGGCGGAAGCGCCTGCGCTGCAGTCGGTGTACTCGTAGCTCCAACCATTATTGAATTGCACAACGATGGCGCCTGGGGAAAGTTCATAGGCGAGTACACCAGAATCTCCGCTCAGATTCTTGTAGTGGTTCATTGATATCTCCCACGGTGGCAGTCCATGCCCAGCATAGCCAATCAACCAGTGGCCATATATCCCTCGCTTATCCAGCTCCATGAATCATCATTCGGGTCTACCTTGATTTTGGCTTTGTAAAAAAGCCAGTCCCAGGACTGTCTTGCCTTCTGTCCGCATAAAAATAATATTCAGGAGAAGCACGATGTTTCGTCGCACAATGAGTAGTGCCCGCTCCATCTCATCACAACGTCAACTGCTGGCTACTGCCGTGGCCCTGGCTGCCGGTTCGTTATTATTGGTCGGCTGTCTGGGTGGCGGTGGCGGCAGCTCATCCGTTGAGTCCGGCGATCGCGCCAGATTGACCCTCGCCAATGGCGAGATTATTGGCCTTGCCAAAGACGATACGCTGATTTGGCACGGCATCCCCTACGCCCAAGCCCCTGTCGATGAACTACGCTGGCGGGCACCGCTGCCGCCGCAGGACTGGAGCGGCACGCTGGATGCCCGCGAGCGCGGCCCGGAATGCGTGCAGGCAGAAACCACCACCCAATGGCAACGCACCTCGAACATGGTCGGTGAAGAGGACTGCCTGACTGTCGATATCTATCGCCCCGACCGCAGCGGCTTTGAGGATGAAACACTGCCCGTCTACGTCTGGATCCACGGCGGCTCGAACAACTTCGGCACCGCCAAACAATACGACGGCAGCGCCTTGGCCAATCATTCGGATGTAGTCGTCGTGGTCGTGCAGTATCGCCTGGGGCCGTTAGGCTGGTTCTTCCATCCGGAAGTGCAGACCGATGGCGCCGATCCGCTCTCCGATTCCGGTAACTTCGGCACGCTGGATACCATTCGCGCACTGGAATGGGTGCAAGCCAATATCGCCGACTTCGGCGGCGACCCGAATAACGTCATTATCACTGGCGAATCCGCTGGCGGACATAATGTACTCAATCTGATGGCCTCACCGGAGGCAGCCGGACTCTTCCACCGTGCCATGTCGCAGAGCGGATCGATGAATACTCGCAGCCCCACCGCCGCGCGTAATTCGGCCAACAGCCATATCGAATGGCTGATCCGCCTGCTGGAGGATCGCAAAACGCCAGACTCCCCCATAACCAGTGACCAAGCCAGACAGATACGTGAAGAGATGGAAGCCGCTGGCACATTGGGTGGCTACCTGCGCGCAGCCGAAGGCAGAGATCTGTACCAGGCGGTCTTCAACTACAGCTCACTCAGCGCCTATGGCGCCATTGAAGACGGTACGGTAATCCCAACCGGTGGCTGGATTCCGCGATTTACCAGTGGAGATTTCAACAATGTGCCACTGATCCTGGGGGCCAACGAGTACGAGCAGAAGTCATTCATGCCGCTGTACGGAGCCGCTGTGAAAGGCGCACTGCCAGATGTGCCCTCACCGCCGGACAAGACCTGGCTGGATTTGCTGGATGTCGCCTTCGAAGGCAGTCAGACCCTGGACGAGGTGCTGCCCACCCAGAAGGACAAGGATACCTATGAAGTCACCGGCTATCATGGCGGCCGGGCCTGGCGCGCCAAGTATGTGGATCAGTTGGCCCGTCTGATCAGTCAGCATCAGCCAGACACCTATGCCTACGATTTCCGCTGGGGCACCCAGTCAGGCCCCTCGCCTTTCAACTTCATCTATGGCGCGGGACACGCGGCGGATATCTCGTTCTTCTTCGGCACGGGTGACGGCCTGTTCGAATTGCCCTTTACCGAAGAGAACGAACCTGGTCGAGTGGCCCTGCAGAAATCGATGATGAATTATCTGGCAGATTTTGCCCGGGACGGTGATCCCAACGGCAGTTACAGCGAGGCACAACCTGAATGGAGCCGTTGGACGCCCGCGTCTGGCCAGAATAAAGTTATCGTATTCGATGCCACCACTGCAGAAGCGGATATCAGCATGTCTGCCGAGGAGCTGACGCTAGCCAGCGTCAATACCGCCTGGGCTGCCGCCCTTGCTGAAGCAGGTCTGACCCCATTGGAGATCGGCACCTTGCCGGTGTTCTTTGGCCAGTCCGCTAGCTACTCCACCCCGTAATACCTTGCGCGAGGATGACACTTGCCCCGGCCTGTGTAACAGCTGGGGCAAGTTCTTCATGGGCGGGGCGCTACACCAGCCAGCGCATCTATATCCCCAGAGACTATCAACTCAAAAAGCCTGCCATCGGATGCTTGTTATGTGGGTCAGGACCCTGCACGCCTTTCTCCTCCAGCAGCCATGAGCGATGCTTTCATTTCCAACCCGCTACCCGTGCCGCCTGCTGAATCCACTGGCGCATCTCCGGCACCTGCGCCTCCTCCAGACTTTTCACCTTAACGTAGCGGGAGCCTTCGCCCAGCGGTGGCGGTGCATCGAACTCGGCGCCGCCAAAGAACACCATATTGACGGAAACATCATAAGCGACCATCTGGATGATCCACCCGCGTTCCGGCAACCCGTAGTACGCCTCCTTCCACTTCACGGCGTATTGCAGATCAGGGATCGTCTCGCGGATCAGTTCATCCAGATACCCGACGATGGGGTGCAGCCTCGGCATCACCTGCTCGATCCACTCTTCGATATCGGTGTGACTGTCTGCTGGCACGGGTGGTTTGCGGGTCGACTTCGGTTTGGGTGAGATTGCCATGGCATGTCCTCTTCACGGGATAAGGCCGAGCGAGCCTTCGAAGCAGCACTGGATAGCTTGTCAGTCGCCGTCTGGCAGTAACGCTGGATTCCATACCACTTCCCAAAGATGCTTATCGGGATCCTGAAAATATCCCGCATAACCACCCCAGAAGGTGTCATGGGCTGGCTTGATGATCGTCGCCCCGGCCGCCTTGGTTTGCCGCAGTACTACATCGACTTCCGCCTGGGAGGCTACGTTATGGCCGAGTGTCATCTCGGTAGCGCTTGGGCGATCCAGCGGCAGGCCGGTGTCATGGGCAATACTCTGGCGAGGCCGCAGGGCCAATTTCAGCCCAGGCTGGAGATCAAAGAATGCAACAGCGCCATGCTCGAACTCCTGGCCGATGATGCCCTCCGTATCGAAACCAAGACCATCACGGTAGAACGAAAGCGCTCGATCCAAATCGTCGACGCCGAGAGTGATAACGGTGATTCGGGCCTTCATGTGAGAGGTCTCCGGGAGATTCAAAGTTCAGAGTGCAGCATAGCCCCAGTCGCCGCGCCCACATTAGCAGCCCGTCTGATCTGGACCAGCGCTCAGTTACCTTGGACAAGATCGCTTCGGCCGTTACAATGGCCACCGCTTTACCCGGTCGCAGCCTACCCGGACAAAACAAGGAAACCTGATGAACACATTATTGATCTGCTCCGGCGGATTCGACTCCGTGACGCTCGCCTATCGGCTGGCAGCGGAGCAGTCCCTCGGCACCCTGCTGACCTTCGACTACGGTCAGCGCCACCGCAAAGAAATCGATGCCGCCCGCCTCGCCGCCGAGCGACTCGCGGTACCTCACCTGGTCATGGATATCGGCCATATCGGCCGCCAACTGTCGGGCTCGGCCCTGACCGACGATATCGCCGTGCCGCACGGGCATTACAGCGAAGAGACCATGAAGCTGACGGTGGTGCCCAACCGCAACGCCATCATGCTCACCATCGCCTTCGGCGTGGCCGCTGCCCGCGGACATGACACCGTGGCCCTGGCGGTACATGGCGGCGATCACTTCATCTACCCCGATTGCCGCCCCGACTTCATTCGCCTGTTCGGCGAGATGCAGCGCCAAGCGCTGGATGGCGTGGCAGACGTCGCACTGCTCGCCCCCTACGTTGATACTGACAAGACCGAGATCGCCCGCGACGCCGAGCGCTTTGCGGTGCCGGTGGCCGACACCTGGTCCTGCTATGAAGGTGGCGAACTGCATTGCGGTCGCTGCGGCACCTGCGTGGAACGCATCGAAGCCATGGCACTGGCCGGCGTAACCGATCCCACGCCTTATCAAGACGAGCAGTATTGGCAGGAAGCGGTAGCGAGGGTGAAACCATGTACACCATAAAGAAAGAGTTTCACTTCTCCGCCTCCCACCAGCTCAAGCAGATGCCCGAGGGACACCCCTGCGCCCGCCTCCACGGCCATAACTATGTGGTAGTGCTCGAGCTGCGGAGCGAGACTCTGGATCAATACGGCTTCGTCCGGGATTACCTGGAACTCAAGGCGTTCAAGGAGTACATCGAAGCCGAACTGGATCACCGCCACCTGAACGACGTACTGGGCGACGAATGCACCACCGCCGAGCGCCTGGCTCGGCATCTGTTCGCATGGGCCAGCGCTCGCTGGCCTGAAGTAAGTGCAGTGGCTGTCTCGGAGACGCCCAAGACCTGGGCGGAATACCGACCATGATCGCGGTCAGTGAAATCTTCGGCCCCACGGTTCAGGGC
Organism: Candidatus Pseudomonas excrementavium; assembly: GCA_019116555.1. Taxonomy (GTDB): domain Bacteria; phylum Pseudomonadota; class Gammaproteobacteria; order Pseudomonadales; family Pseudomonadaceae; genus Halopseudomonas; species Halopseudomonas excrementavium. The sequence continues at coordinate 4,745 of DXBL01000180.1, read as the reverse complement.
GAAGGAGCGCTGATCGGCTTGCCCACTGTTTTTGTGCGCACCGGCGGCTGCGACTTTCGCTGCAGCTGGTGCGACACCCTCTATGCGGTGGAGCCACGCTTCAAGAAGGATTGGCAGAACATGGACGCCGAAGCCATCCTCACCGAGGTGAACCGGCTGAGCGGCAGCGAGCCGATATTGATCACCCTATCCGGCGGCAATCCCGCGCTGCAGCCGATGGCAGAATTGCTACAGCTCGGTCACCAGCAAGGCCATAGCTTCGCCATGGAAACTCAAGGCAGCAAGGCCCAGACCTGGATCAACCAGCTCGATCACCTCACCCTCAGCCCCAAGCCGCCCTCCTCCGGAATGCCCTTTCGCCGGGAGCGCTTCGAGGCCTGTCTGACGGCAGCCGGAGCCGATACCAAGGTCAGCATGAAACTGGTGATAGCCGACGAGGTGGACTACCAATGGGCAAAAGCGCTGGCCGCCGACTACCCGCAACTGCCGCTGTATCTGCAACCCTGCAACACCGCGCCGGCAACGCCCGAACTACCGGAACGCGAGACTGACGTGGAAGCGCTGAATAGCCAGTTGCGCTGGCTGGTTGAGCGGGTAACCAGCGACCGCTGGTATCGGCCTCGGATACTGCCGCAGTTGCATGTGCTGATCTGGAATAACGAGCGGGGAGTGTGACGCTCCCGCCCGGCAATTTGTCCGCAACCTGTGGCGTTGTTGCTCTGCCTCAAGCCGATGCCGGCAGCGGTGCTTATACTTTGCGTTTTTTCTGACGGCAGGACGCCCATGATTCGCAGCATATTCCTGATAAACCTGACAGTAGCGACCTACCTGCAAGGCAGATGAGCCCGACGCCCGGGCGGCAAGGTGAATGTACGCCTGAGCGCTCCCTGCAAAAAGCCGCCAAATTCAGCACGAAAATCTGCTCAGACGGAAGTGCTTGGTCAGCTGCTCGCCAGCATATAAGTCCGAAGCTGACGCTCAGAACCCGCTTCTTCTCATCACGATAGAAAATGCGACAAGGCGGCACCACCGCTTCCCTGTATATGGAAGTGGGTAATTCTGGAGGGATTCGTCCAGATTACCTCAGCCATTTACTCATTTTCTCCCTGGCCTCACTCTGGTTGCATACCCTTCCCTCGAGTACAGCACGCTCTACCCGTGAGAGCCCCTCAAGCAACTCAAGTCGACGCTGCATGAACTCATAGTCCTGCACTGGGGCCTCGCCATCACCCTTTGCGATCTGCGGATTACCACCGGAAAGCTGTTTTGGCTGCACCGCAGCCTCCTTGTCACCATGCTTTCTGGCAGCCTGTTTCGGTTTCTTGCCAATGTCACGGCTCATTGGTTGCTCCGCTCCAATCAGGAGACTCCCTGACTTGCCCGCATACTACAACCAGGTATTTTTCGGCGGACGGAGAGTACTGCCGAGCTTGTCTGGCAACGGCAATTGCAGATTGGCCCTGACCCGCTGTTGCAACTGCGCCAGCAGACAACGCGGAAGTTCGGACGACCGGCGTTTCTGCAGATCGATATGGATATCCACCTGCTCGGAAATAGCCGCCCGCACATTGCCCGACAGATTGAACACCTCATGGCAGAAGTGCAAACGCTTGGCATCCACTGCCAGCAGCCATGAGCGAATCTCCAGTTCATCGCCCAGCGCCACCTCCCGCTCATAGATCATGTGACTCTCCAGCACCGCCTTGCCGCAGGCATATTTGCGCACATAGGCCTCACCCATACCGATTTCCTCGGTCAGATTTACCTGAGCGTCATACACCGCCAGACCATAGCGAGTGGCATTCATATGCCCATTCACATCAATCCACTCCGGCGGAACCACCACCCGCAACCCGATAAACGGCACCTGCATATCCATTCCCCTGAACAGCAAAAACCCGCGACCACTGTAGCGGATGGCGGGTTTGCCGAACTCGTTGCTTTGCAGGTTGACGTGTATGGAGTTGAGCGCCCCTCAATCCTGGTCACAGATGCCACAAATCCATGAACTCGTTCACCGGCATAGCTTCCAGCACCTGCTGACAATCACAGGCGGCGAGCCGCCTGCTTCAGCCCGAAATGGCCGGCCACGGCCGTCTCGAACTTCTCCAACAATAGCGGAATACCCTCTGCCCGGCGGCGGCCAATCGGATAGTCCACCGCGACACGCTCGGTGCCGGTGCCGGTGCCGGTGCGCATCACTCCGTCCGCTCCCTCAAATATCAACGGTAAACGAGCGGGCATCCATTGTGACTGTGGGGGATTCCAATCGGATAAAAATTCATCAGCTCTCTCGACAGCGCCATTCCTCTCTGAGTGCGCCGCGTACTCCTGACGCCTGGATTACAGAAAAGTAACGCAGGCGTCACTCGTGTGACAGCTCGATTTGACTAGAGTCAAGTAACCGCTGCCGATGGTGCAATCCCAGCGTATCTCCTTGAATCATCGAACTACCTGATAAAGGACTCTCATTGCGTGAAACACTTAACTGAACTCCCCATTCTTAACCCAGGTTTGTCTCGACGCCGTTTTGTTCAGGGCCTGGCAGCCGGTGGTGTATTGCTGAGTCTGTCTCCATTGGCACGCGCCACAGGCCTGTCATCAGGCGCGGGCACGAAAACGGGCACCGCTAATATTCTGAGCGGTACCCAGTTCGATCTGGAGATAGTTGAGTCCGCTGTAAACTTCACGGGCAACCCCCGCATAGCCACGACCATTAACGGCTCACTGCCCGCACCAACGTTACGCTGGCGTGAGGGAGATACGGTCACCATTCGCGTGACGAATCGGTTGAAGGAAACCACATCGATTCATTGGCACGGCATCATCCTGCCATTTGAGATGGATGGCGTACCGGGCATCAGCTTTCGGGGGATCCAGCCTGGCGAAACCTTCACCTACCAGTTCAAGGTGCAGCAAAACGGCACCTACTGGTACCACTCGCACTCTGGAATGCAGGAGGCGACCGGGGTCTACGGGGCGATCATTATCGATCCCGCTCAAGATGACCCTATTCGTGCAGACCGCGAATATGTAGTTCAGCTGTCTGACTGGACTGACGAAGACCCGATGCGGGTGCTGGCGAAGCTCAAAATGCAGGGTGATTACTACAACTACAACCAGCCTACCGCAGTAGATTTCTTTCAGGACGCCTCCCGCATTGGGGTGAAGGCCGCCATTGATAAACGCAAGATGTGGAACGAGATGCGGATGAGTCCGACGGATCTGGCCGATTTGTCAGCTGACGTACTCACCTACCTGATGAACGGTACTACGCCCGCAGGCAACTGGACAGGGCTGTTTCGGCCCGGGGAGCGCATCCGCTTGCGCTTCATTAACGGTGCCGCCAATACCTTCTACGATGTCCGTATTCCAGGTCTTGAGTTAACCGTTGTTCAAGCCGACGGCATCAACGTCGAACCCGTTACCGTCGATGAGTTCCGGTTCGGGCCAGGGGAAACCTACGACGTTCTGGTGCAACCAAAAGATGATGCTCACACCATCTTTGCCCAAGCCATGGACCGTACAGGCTACGCGCGCGGCACCCTGGCTACCCATGCCGGTCTTGAAGCGCCGGTCCCGGCACTTGATCCAGTCGAATGGCTTTCCATGGGAGACATGATGGGCGCTATGGGGGGCAGCATGGCCGGGATGAGCCACGGCGAGATGTCGGGAATGGATCACGGCAACATGAAGGGCATGAATCATGCCGGTATGGGCCATGGCGCAATGGCAGCAGCTGGTGCCAGTACCGAAGTACGCCACGCCAGGACTGAATACGGGGCGAGTATTGATATGCGAGTCGATACACCGCGTACCAACCTGGACGACCCCGGTATCGGTCTGCGCAATAACGGACGGCGCGTGCTCACGCTGGCCGACTTGCACACCATCGGCGGCCCGATGGATCCGCGCGGTGCAGAGCGTGAGATCGAGCTCCACTTGACCGGAAATATGGAGCGCTATACCTGGTCATTTGACGGCGTGGAGTATGGCAAATCGACGCCGGTGCGTTTCCATTACGGCGAGCGGGTCAGGATCATATTGCACAACGACACCATGATGACGCACCCCATGCACTTACACGGCATGTGGAGTGAATTGGAAACGCCTGACGGACAATTTCTGGCACGACGACACACGATTCCTGTGCAACCTGCTCAACGCATCAGCTTTCTTGTGACGGCTGCCGCTCTGGGACGATGGGCATGGCACTGTCATTTGATGCTGCACATGGACACGGGAATGTTTCGTGAAGTGGTGGTGGCATGAAAACAACACTCAACAGCTCAGGCATCCGGATCATGAATAGCCTCTTTAAAAAGAAACTGCTTACTGCGGCGATGGTTACAGGAGCTGTGCTGCCGTTGTTCGCCTATGGGCAACCCCAACATGCAGGGCACGCGGAACATATGCCTGCCGCACCAAAGTCCAGCGTACCCACGGAGGCCGCTGGCATGAAACATGGAACCATGGGCATGACAGATATGGACCATGGCTCAATGTCAAGTATGGATCATGGCAGTGGCGAAATGGATCACGGCGATATGAAGATGCAAGGCGGCTCGGCCCCACCTGATGCCCGCGACCCCGATGCCTACTCTGATGGGTTTGAGCGCAATGCAGGTAAATATGCGCTCCCCCCATCAGATGCACTCATGATGTCGGATATGCATAAGTTCGGTTCCGTTTATTTCGATCGAATGGAGTACGTTAAAGCGCGAGGCGAAGAATGGGCTGCGTAT
>DXBL01000179.1 GCA_019116555.1 Candidatus Pseudomonas excrementavium | reverse complement strand
GATCATCACCGGCCAGTGCCACAGATAGAACGCATAACTGATGCCACCCAGCGAGACCAGCGGGCGGATCGACAGCAGGCTCCGCGCACTGGCTGTAAGCACGCCCGCACCGGCACCCAGCACCAGCGCCGCACCCAGCGATGGCCATAAGGCTGCATACCCGGGGAAACTCAGCGATACGTCCAGTACAAACCCGCAGCTGACAATGGCGGCCAACCCCAGCCAGCCCAGCGGCCGACGCAGGCCGCCATTCATTGCTGCCCAGGGGGTGATGGCGACAAGCCCGCCGAGCGCAAACTGCCAGACCCGGGCGAAGGTATTGAAGTAGGCAAAGGTCTGGTTCGCCGCAGTATGGAAAATGGAAAACCCGAGCGAGATGATGAAGACGCTGATGAAGGTCAACAGCAGTCCCTGCCGGCGGCTCATTGCCAATCGCGAACTCAGATAGAGCGCCAGCATGATCACGAACGGCCAGAGCGCATAGAACTGGCCCTGTGCCGACAACGCCCAGTAATGCTGCACCGGACTGGGCAGGTTGTCCCGTGCCAGATAATCCACCGAATTCAGTGCCAGAAGCCAGTTTTCCATATAGAACATCGCAGCCAGGCTTTCCTTCATCGCCGACATCCACAACGAGCGCGGCAGCAGCAGCCAGGTGCCCAGCAGGACCGCCGCGATGACCAGCAACGCAGCAGGCAGCAGTCGCCGCGCCAGACCGGCCCAGAAGATCAGGGGTCGTACCCGACCCTGCCGTTCGCATTGCCTGAGCAGCGACAGCGTAATCAGATAGCCGGACACCACGAAGAACACGTCCACCCCACCGGAGACCTTGTTCATCCAGATGTGGAAGATGGCGACCAGCAGCGCGGCCAGTGCCCGCAGCCCTTCAATATCCCCACGGAAGGCCCCGGTAGCCGCCGCAGCGGCCTTGTCCTGTGTGCTCATGATCACCCCAGCTCGTTAACCGCATCGTGAAAATGATTACCGCGCGCGGTCGTTTCCACGGGGACGGGAGGCATGGGCAACTCCGGCCAGCGAAACAGCGCACCCAGTTTCCTGTCCCATTCCGGGGGATGCAGCTTGAAGGCTCCCGCACCGGGAGTGAAGGTGATTTCCCCCACATAGATCCGCCCCTCGAACACATACATGTCCACCCGGCAATAGCCGAAGGGGTGTGCCAGCCGCCGGGCCACATCGAGCATCTCTGCCAGCTCGGCCGGTGCGCCGGTGATATCGATATCCACACTGGGGGGCAGGGTTTCGCCCAGGCGAAACGGCAAACCATGCCAATCGGCGGAAAACAGGTTCTGCGTCATCTGGCCGAATCGCCCGTTGATCACCTGGATGAACAGGTAGCTGTCCCCTTCCTGGGGATTGAATACGTGAACCTTGTAATCCGCTGGCGGCCCATTGGCTGTCAGCAAGGCCTGTTCGAACAGCACCTGCGGCCGAATGGCCTTGTAATGACGTTCGCCCCGGCGCCGGGAAAAGTCATCCCGCAGCCAGGCATTACCCAGCGCGACAAGTTCATCGATATCTTCCCGCGACTTGTCGAAGACAATGCGAACCGAGCCGCTGCTGTTATTAGTCTTCATCACGAAACTCGTGGGTAAATATTCAAACTGTGACGCAGTTACCATTTCCACAGCGGCATACAAGGGGACATTGAATCTATCCCCTACAGTGTCTCGAATATAATCGCGTGCCAGCACCTTGTCGGCCAGGCGAGAGAAGTGCGGCAATGGATAGCGCATTCGATGATGCAGTTTTTCGGACAGTCTTTGCGGATTACGAAAATTGCAGAATCTCCTGTGCCGCTTCAGGTACCTGAGTTGGTATTCCGCCCACTCCGGGAGCACATCAACCACCGATAAGGTAAACGAAGATCTCGCCGCCAAGGTCAGCTTTTCGGCGCACTTACCATCAATATCCATATAAACACCCCAACATGTGGAGGAAAAGCCAGACTCGGCGCGGCAATTGCAATATTGCTATGCCATTCGTGGAGTCATTCAGGCATGAAACCGAACGGTGTGCCTTCACGAATCAGTAACGGCTACAACGCAATAACCGATCTATAACTAATCCCTAACGGACAAAACTTAATCTGGAATTATCTGCCTTAATACCCGGCGTGACCCATGCAGAGAGGGAATAGCAATGGATTTACTGCACAAACGACCTGCCAGGCTGTACCGATATTTCTTCGGTACAGCTGAGTTCAACGAAGCAAGATTCGAACTTCGAATTGATGGATTACCCGTGGCGATCGAGCGCAGACCTCTGGTACTGCTGGCGAAGATTCTCGAACATGCGGACCAGGTGGTAACCAAGGGAGAATTGCTGCACACGGTCTGGGGCGGCCGGATCACCGTCGAGAATGTGCTGGCCAATGCCATGGCCAAGCTGCGCAAGGCGCTGGGCGCCAACGCGCTGCTGTTGGTGACCATTCCCCGGGTCGGCTACCGGATCCAGGGGCCAGTGAAGAAGATGGAGGCCCAGGCCGATTGTGACATCATCCCGACGCCGTCGCGCCTCGGTGGGGGCGCCGCCATGGGCAACCCCCTGTTCACCAGCGCCCGGATAACACCGCCTGCCCCCTCGTTCCATCATCTTGACGTCATTCCCCTCAACCCCGCCGGGTTCGACCGAGCTGGAATGGTTCTGGATGCGGGCACGGCAATGACTGCAACGCGAGCAGGCGCCGGCCCCCAGACTTTCCACCACGCAACTGGCACCACCCTGCATGCCTGGGCCAGCCAACGCCAGCTGGCGATCATGCCGATCGAGCAGCGGCTCAATCTGTTCATGACTCTGGCGAGGGAAGTATCCGAGCAGCACTCCAGAGATACTGTTCATGCGTTCCTGCAACCGGACAATCTGATCGTCGCGGACAACGGCAGTATCCGGATCACCGCACCGGAAAAGCTCCTGACGGATCCCGGCCAGCCTCAGCGGTCCAACTGCTGCTGTTTTTACCGGGCGCCGGAAACCTACCGCAACGATACTGTAACCCCGCGCAGTGATATCTATTCGCTGGGGGTACTGCTGTATCAGTTGTTGACCTCAGATTTTTCCCGACCGCTGCTTCCCGACTGGCGACAGGATATTACCAACAGATCGCTCCAGCACATCATCGAAGCAGCCACGCACTCCTGCCCCTCATTGCGCCCGGAGTCCGTGGAAGAATTTGTCAGACCCTTGTACACCCACCGTATCGGACATCACCAGAAGCCTGAAATCTGGACGGCAACCTCAGCCAGCATCCTCCGACAATAACGAACTTTTTAGTACCAGCTGCCTTTCTCAAACGTGCAGTAGCCGTTGTGGCTGCCGTATGCCCGCCTGAGAAGTTCAACCATACATAGCAACGACAGTCTTCAGGATCCGACTGCAAATCCTGGGGCGGTAGCGTGCCTGAAGCCTCACCCGGTCGGGTGCTTCGAGCCTTCTTCATCATGCGCGTGCGCAAGGGAAATCATGCAAAACATCACCTCCCCCTATCGGAATCAGAGTAGTACCGACGAAATCGACCTGGCGGTTCTTTTCGGCGCATTGATCGATGGCAAATGGATCATTGCCGGCCTGACTCTGGGGTTCGCCCTGCTGGGCATGACCTACGCCATTCTGGCCACTCCCATCTACCAGGCCAATGCCCTGATCCAGATCGAGGAAAAGAGCGGCGGTCTGGCAGGTATGTCTGAACTCTCGGATGTCTTCGGCGCACCATCCAAGGCCGTCACCGAGATCGAACTGCTCAAGTCCAGGGCAGTAATCGGTCAGGCGGTCACCAACCTCAAGCTCCATACGTTATCGGCACCCAATTATTTTCCGATTTTCGGTGAATGGGCGGCGCGACGCTTCCAACCGGAATTCGCCGGCGAGCTCGCCCTGCCCTGGTTCGGCCTGGTCGAATATGCCTGGGGTGGCGAGGAGCTGGAGATCTTCCAGCTGAACGTACCTGCGGCCTACCTGGACACCCCGCTGACCCTGGTCGCCGGCGCCCACGACTATTTCAGTCTCTACGATGGCAATGACGAACAGCTGCTGGCTGGCCAGGTTGGCCAACAGGTCGAGCAGAACGGCTTCAAGGTACAGATCGCCAAGCTCCAGGCCCGCCCCGGCACTCGCTTCACGGTGGTTCGCAATCGCCTGTTGAACACCATCATGCACTTCCAGAACGAGCTGGATGCCAGCGAACGGGCCAAGGATTCCGGCATCATCAGTCTGGCCCTGCAACACGCCGATCACCAGCATGCCATCCAGGTGCTGGACGAGGTCAGCCGGCTCTATGTGCGCCAGAATGTCGAACGCAACTCGGCGGAAGCCGCGCAGAGCCTGCAGTTCCTGCGCGAACAATTGCCCCAGGTACGCTCCGAGCTGGAGCGGTACGAGCAGGCGCTGAACGATTTCCAGATGAGCAGCAGATCGGTGGACATCTCCATCGAGACCCAGTCGGTGTTGAGCCAGATCATCGAACTGGACACGCTGATTTCCGAACAGGAACTCAAGCGGACCGAACTGCAGCGCCGCTTCACCGGCGAGCACCCCTCCTACCAGATTCTGCTGGAACAGACCCAGCAGTTGCAGCGCCAGCGCAACGAACTGAGCAAGAAGGTGGATGAACTGCCCGAAACCCAGCAGGAACTGCTGCGGCTGTCGCGCGATGTCGCGGTGACCACCGAGGTGTACACCGCGATGCTCAACCGCTCGCAGGAGCTGGATGTGCTGCGCGCCGGCACGGTCGGCAATGTCCGTATCATCGATGCCGCCGACGCCAGCGTGTCACGCCCGGTCAAGCCGCGAAAGACCATCGTCACCATACTGGCCACTCTGTTCGGAGGGTTCCTTGGTGTTGCCCTGGTGCTGGTACGGCAGATGAACAATCGCGGAGTGGAGAATCCGGAAATCATCGAACAGCTCGGCTTGCCGGTGTATGCCGCCATCCCCTTCAGCAAGGATCAGGAACATCTGGAGAAACAGCTGCGCAGTGGCCGCGCGGCGCAGCGCGACACCCTGGTCCTGGCGCTGAAGAACCCCGCCGACCTGGCGGTGGAATCCTTGCGTCGACTCCGTACCAGCCTGCATTTCGCCCACGCCGAGGCGCTGAACAACGTCCTGATGATCTCCGGTCCCAGTCCTTCGGTGGGCAAATCCTTCGTCGCCGTGAACCTCGCTTCGACCATGGCCCAGGCCGGCCAGAAAGTCCTGCTGATCGACGGGGATATGCGCAAGGGCTATCTCAACAAGATATTTCGACTGCCGGCACGGGACGGCCTGTCCGATCTGCTGACAGCTCGCATCGACATCGATACGGCTATCCAGCGCACCGAGATCGACAGCCTGGACCTGATCGCTCGGGGGCGCATTCCACCCAACCCGTCCGAGCTGCTGATGCATGAGAACTTCCGTCGCTTTCTCAGGGAGATCGACGACCGGTACGACCTCATCGTCATCGATACCCCACCGGTACTGGCCGTTACCGATGCCTCCATCATCGGCCGTGAAGCCGGTATCAGCCTGCTGGTCACCCGCTTCGGACAGAACTCCGCCAAGGAAATCGAAGCCGCCAAACGCTGCTTCGAACAGGATGATATTCAGCTCAAGGGCGCCATCTTCAACGCCGTAATCAAGAAGTCATCCGCCTATGGATACAGTCAGTACGGCCACTACTTCTATGAATACAAATCGGAAAGAGCCTAGAACCTCCATTGCCCCGACTGCCGCAAAAGCCCGCTGAATTCACTGAGGAATGACCATGAAAGTAACCGTATTTGGTACCGGCTATGTCGGACTGGTGCAGGGCGCCGTGCTGGCGGAGGTTGGCCATCACGTCATCTGTGTGGATGTCGATCCGGACAAGATCGAGCGTCTGCAGCAAGGCCAGATTCCCATTTATGAACCCGGCCTGGAAAACCTGGTACGCGATAACCACGCCGCTGGTCGGTTGCAGTTCACCACCGATGCCGCTGTCGGGGTACGCCACGGCACGGTGCAGTTCATCGCGGTCGGCACGCCACCGGACGAAGATGGTTCCGCCGACCTGCAATATGTTCTGGCTGTGGCCGCCACCATCGCCGAACACATGGACGGGCACCGCATCATCATCAACAAGTCCACAGTGCCGGTGGGTACCGCGCGTCAGGTTTGCGACACGGTCAACAAAATACTCGCCGGTCGCGGCGACCCGGCGCTGACCTTCGATGTGGTATCCAATCCCGAGTTTCTCAAGGAAGGCTCCGCGGTGGCCGACTGCATGCGCCCGGACCGCATCATCATAGGGACCGACAGCAGCGACGCCGAGGAAGTAATGCGCGAACTGTATGCGCCCTTCAATCGCAACCATGAAAAGATCATCATCATGGATGTGCAGAGCGCCGAGCTGACCAAGTACGCAGCCAACTGCATGCTGGCGACCAAGATCAGCTTCATGAACGAGATGGCCAACCTTGCCGAGCTGCTCGGCGCGGATATCGAGATGGTGCGCCAGGGCATCGGCTCGGACCCGCGCATCGGCTATCACTTCATCTACCCCGGCGCCGGTTATGGCG
>DXBL01000178.1 GCA_019116555.1 Candidatus Pseudomonas excrementavium | reverse complement strand
CCAACCGAAGGGGCGCATCAGCAGGGTGGCGGGCATTTCCTTGAGCACATCGACAAAGACCAGCAGCGCGGCGCTGAGAATGCCCGGCAACAGCAAGGGCACGTAGATCCGCCAGAACACCACCCAACCGGATTGGCCGAGGCTCTGCGCCGCCTCCGGCAGGGACGGTCGAATGCGCGCCAGCGAGGTGTCCAGCGGCCCATAGGCCACGGCCATGAAGCGGATCAGATAGGCCAGCAGCAGGGCGAACAGGCTGCCGAGCAGCAAGGGCGCCGGATTGGCCATGCCGAGCCAGCCCTGCAGCGGCACCACCAGCTGGTTATCCAGATAACTGAAGAAGAACATGATGCCCACCGCCAGCACCGAGCCGGGCAAGGCGTAACCGAGGTTTGCCAGGGCGATGGCACTGCGCACCCGGCGAATCGGCTGCAGCCGCTGGGCCAGCACCAGCAGGATCGCCACGCTGACCGTCAGCGCCGCAGCGATACCACCCAGCGTCAGGGTATTGCTGATCAATTCCCAGTAGCGGCTGTCCAGATCGGCGATGCCGCTGCTCAGCAGCCAGTACAGCAGTTGCCCCACCGGGATAATGAAGGCGATCGCCAGCACCAGCAGGCAATAACCGCTGGCCAGCCAGGCCAACGGGCCATGAAGTCGATAGAGCGCATCTTTGCGCGGCTTGTCGTTGGCCGGAAAGCGCTTGCTGCGGCCCTGGGCACGTCGTTCGGCGAACAGCGCCAGAAACACGAACAGCAGCAGCAGGCTCGCCAGCTGAGTAGCGCTCTGCAGGCTGAAAAAACCGTACCAGGTCTTGTAGATGGCGGTGGTGAAGGTGTCGTAGTTGAACACCGAGACCGCACCGAAATCGGCCAGGGTCTCCATGATCGCCAGGGCGGTACCGGCACTGATCGCCGGGCGCGCCATCGGGATGGCGACCCGCCAGAAGCCCTGCCAGGGCGTTTGTCCGAGAATACGCGAGGCTTCCATCAGCCCACGGCCCTGGGCCAGGAAGGCGCTGCGCGCCAGCATGTAGACGTAGGGATAGAACACCAGTACCAGGGTCAGGATCACCCCGCCGGTGGAACGAATCGGCGGCAATCGGAAGTCGTTGCCGAACCAGTCGCGCAACAGACTCTGCAACGGGCCGGCGAAGTCCAGCAGCCCGACCATGACGAAGGCCAGTACATAGGCCGGCACGGCGAACGGCAACATCAACGCCCAATCCAGCCAGCGCCGCCCGGGAAATTCACACAGGCTGGTCAGCCAGGCCAGGCTCACCCCCAGCAGAATGACGCCCGCGCCGACCCCGGCGATCAACCACAGGGTGTTGCCGATCAGCCGCATCATCTGCGTCTGCAGCAGATGGCCCCAGATCTGATGATCGATGTTCTGCCAGCTGAACAGCAGGACCAGCAAGGGCATCAGCACCAGCGCGGCGGACAGATAGGCAACGAGTTGCCAGCGGGTTTTCCTGGCAGTGGATTGAAGAGGCACTGACAACGTCCTGTAGTTATAAACGAACACGCCCGTCGGGTGTGGCCGACGGGCGTGCAGTATATAGGCAAAGCGGCCGCCGGGTTTACCCCGACGGCACCGCGCTGCGTATCAGTTCCAGCCCAGACGATCCATCAGCATGATGGCTTCGGGCTGACGGCGACCGGCCACTTCGATGTTGACGTCATCGGCCTTGAAATCACCCCAGCTGGCAACTTCCGCGGAGGGCTCCAGCGATACGTTGGCGGGGAACTCCATGTTCACGTCGGCAAAGATCCGCTGGGCTTCCTCGGTGGTCATCCACTCCAGCAGCTTGATGGCTTCTTCGGGCTGCTTGGCATGCTTGGTCACACCGGCACCGGAGATGTTGACGTGCACGCCACGGTCTTCCTGGTTCGGCCAGAACAGCTTGACCTTCACATCCGGCTCGGCCTTGTGCAGGCGACCGAAATAGTAGGAGTTGACGATACCCACATCACACTGACCGGCATCGATGGCTTTCAGCAGGGCGGTGTCGTCAGAAAATACCGGGGTCGCCAGGTTGGCCATCCAGCCCTGGATCACCTCAGTAGTCTTCTCTTCACCGATGGACTCGAGCATGGTGGCGACCAGCGACTGGTTGTAGACCTTCTTCGATGTACGCAGGCACACGCGGCCTTTCCAGCTATCGTCGGCCAGGGCTTCGTAGGTGCTCAATTCTTCCGGATCGACCCGCTCGGTGGAGTAGGCGATGGTCCGCGCGCGCAGGGACAAACCGGTCCACATGTCGTTGCTGGAACGGAAATGCGCGGGGATGTTCTCCTTGATGGTCGCCGAATCGACCGCGCGGAACAGACCCTGCTCTTCCGCCTGCCAGAGGTTACCCGCATCGACAGTCATGAACATGTCAGCCGGCGTGTTGGCGCCCTCAGCACGCAAGCGCGCCATCAGCGGCGCTTCCTTATCGGTGATGAAGTTGATTTCGACGCCGGTCTTTTCGGTGTACATATCGAAAACCGGCTTGATCAGGTGATCCTGGCGGGAGGAATAGACCACCAGTTCCTTGGCCTGGGCAACACCAGTGAAAGCGGTCAGGGCCAGACTCATGGCGACAATATTGCGGGTAAATGACATCGGAAGGCCTCGGGGTCGGAAAACGTAGAGGCCAGATGATAATGATTTTAATTATGACCAGCAACACGGTGCGGCATTTCAGCCAATGTAGCGAGTGTAAGGAAATGTTCCGGGCTCGCCTGAGTTTGCGCCCGCGTGCAAGGAACAGGTTGGTATTGCGTGCTAATGGATTCTCGGCCTGCGCCGAGAATGACGAGACTGAGTGAGCAGCGTTACTGGGCTGCGGAAGGGTTTTCACCCCAGCCACGCTAATACCTGCCGCCTTTGGGCCGGGAGCGGCCTACCTGCGACCGTCGGTTGCCGGGGAGGCAACCGCGAGCCCCCAGGGAGAGGTTTACGGCGTGTCGCAGGTAGGCCGCTCTCGGTCCAAAGGAAACCCGGAACAAGCAGCGGATAAGATCAGCTTGAACAGCAACACAGCTCTAATCAACATTCTCCGCCGCCTGGGCCAGTGCCGGCAGGCTGCCGCCCAGCCCCATGGCCCGGCGCACTACCCCTGCCTTGAGCATGCCCTGGCCGTTCAGCCATTGCATGCCGCTGTT
>DXBL01000177.1 GCA_019116555.1 Candidatus Pseudomonas excrementavium | reverse complement strand
ACGGTGGCCTGCGCCGACCAGGGCTGGTTGATCTGCCAGTCGAGGGTCGAGTTGACCGTGTATTCGGGGATGATCGACAGTGGTTCGCCGGTTTCCTTGTTCTCCGAGTTGAGCATGTAGGTGAAATTGGTATGCCAGTCCAGGTTGCTGGCCAACGGCAGGTTCAGCGTGCCTTCCAGACCTTCCACCAACGCCCTGGGCACGTTCTCCCACTGGAAAATATCGGCATCGGCGTAGGCCGGGTTGCTGCCGCCGATGGCGTTGCCGATGCTGCTGCGACCGGCCTCGATCTTGTTGCGGTAGTCGTTGCGGAACCAGGTGATGCCGGCGACCCACTGGTCGCGGCGGAATTCGATGCCGATTTCCTTATTGATGCTGGTCTCGGCGTCCAGGTTCTCGTTGCCGCGCAGGTAGCAGGCGCCGCCACCGCCCCAGCAACCCTGGCCGCGGCTGTACAGCAGGTAGTCCGGGTTGGTCTGGTACAGGTTCGGTGCCTTGTAGGCGCGGGCGATACCGGCCTTGAGCGTGAAGTCCTCACCCAGCGCCTGGGACAGGTTCAGCGCCGGGCTCCAGTTGCTGCCGGTGCGGCTGTGATGGTCGAAGCGCAGGCCGGGGGTCAGAATGGTGCCCGGGCGCAACTGCATGTTGCTCTCGATGAACACCGAGGCGATGCGCGCCGAGCTCTTGGTGTCGCGACCGGTATCGCTCAAGCCGGGGATCTCGCCGGCTTCGGTGGTGGTCTGGGTGTTGGAGAAGGGATCGTCCATGCGCTGGCCGACCCATTCCGCGCCCAGTGTCAGCATCTGTTCGATACGGGTCGCCAGCGGCAGGTGCACCTCGCTGTGGGCGGTCAGCGTCTCCAGCTCGATGGTGCCGAAGTTGCTGTTGAGGATGCTGCCCTCCGGGCCGCCAGCCAGGCCCTCCTGCAGGCGGCGGTTGTCGGTGTGTTCGTACTGCAGGTAATTCAGGGTGTCGCCGAAGCTCCACTCGCCACGGTGGGTGATGGCATAGCTCTGGCGGTACATGATGTTTGTCTCGCGGCCCAGCCAGGGGTTGCGCAGGGCTTCCAGCGCCGGGGACTCGACGTTGTTCATGCTGTCACCGGCGTAGATGTTGCCCTGCCGGCCATAGCCGGCCTCGAATTCCAGCTTCTGCTCATCGGTCAGGTACCAGCTGAGCGCCGCATTGATATCCCGGTTGCGTACCCCCTCGCGCCCGGCGGTGCTCTGCCCGGGCAGGCTGTGGCCGGCGTTGATGTCGGCGTCGTCCATGTCCGCCTTGCTGATATTGCCGTACACCCGGTAGGCCAGGCTCTCGCTCAGCGGGCCGTTGAGGCCGAAGTTGAAGCGCCGGCTGGCGCCTTCCTCGTCATGCTGTGGCATGCTCATGTACAGCGTCATGTCGCCATGGTGCTCGAGTCCCGGGCCCTTGGTGATGATATTGACCACCCCGCCGGCGGCACCATTGCCGTAGCGCGCCGCTGCCGGGCCGCGCAGCACCTCGATACGCTCGATCTGCTCGGCCGGCACCCAGTTGGTGTCGCCGCGGGTATCGCGGTCGCCACGCCAGCCGTAGCGCACCGCATTGCGCGAGGACACCGGCTTGCCGTCGATCAGGATCAGGGTGTTTTCCGGGCCCATGCCGCGGATATCGATCTGCCGGTTGTTGCCGCGTGCCCCGGAGCCGCTGTTGCCGGTCAGGTTGACCCCCGGCTGCTTGCGGATCAGCTCGGCGATGTCATTGACCGGTGGGGTCTTGCTGATCTGTTCGGCGGGGATCACCGAAACCCCCGGTGCCTGCAGCAGCTCCTCCTGGGCCGTACCCAGTACCTGAATGCTCTCCAGTTCGATGACATCATCGGCGGCCAGCGCATGCTGTGCGCCCAGGGCCAGCAGGATGGCAAGTGAAAGTCGGCTGTAGCACAACGTATGGCGGGTGGCGGAGAGTGGCATGTATATCGTCCCTTGAACGGTGTGGGCGCATCGCCCGATAATGCGAATGATTTGCATCTAATGATGCCGGCGCGTAGTCTGGCACAACGCTGGGCAAAATCGTTTTGCGCCAGCATCAATTTCCTTTGCGCCGACAGCAAAAGCAGGGGGCAGTGAGATGGGCAATGAGCAGGATATGGTCAGGGTGGGGGAGTTGGCCCGGCGACTGGGCAGCCCGGTGCGGCTGGCCGAACAGGGGCCCGACCAGCGTCCTCTGTTCCAGGGGCGCCTGAGCTGGCAGCAACTGCGCTCGGGGTTGTCGCTGCACTGTTCCGACTGCATCGAACTGCATGACTTCTCGACCCAGGTCGAGGTCAGCCCGCGCCTGAGCCTGGTGCTGTTCATGCATGGCGATGGCCAGGCGCAGTACGACGATAGGCGGCTACAGGTCGCGCCGAGGCCGGGGCGCCCCGAGGGACTGGCCATCGCCTTGACCGAGCCGGCGACCTTCACCCGCCAGGCGCACGCTGGCCAGCATATCCGCAAGCTGTCGATCTGCCTGACGCCGGAATGGTTCGAGAGTGGCGGCTTCGATGCGCATGCCGGCATCCGCCGGCTGATCGAGCCCAGCCAGCATCTGGCCTTGCACCGCTGGACACCGACCGCGCCGTTGCTGGCGCTGGCCGAAGGGGTGATGCAGCAGGATGCCGGCAGCGATCTGTTGAGCCATCTGCAGCAGGAGGTGAGGGTATTGGGGTTGGTGCACGGGGTGATCGAACAACTGGCCGGCGAACCGGCCCGACCGCTGCGCCAGCGGCCGCACCAGCAGCGCCTGGTGCAGCGCACCCTGGAATTGCTGCACAGTGGCGAGGCCGATGGCTGGTCACTGGAGCAGATCGCCGCGGTTGTCGGCGCCAGTGCCAGCACCCTGCAGCGCCAGTTCCAGGCGGCCCAGGGCATGTCGGTGTTCGCCTGGCAGCGCCAGCGCAAGCTGCAGCAAGCGCATGCCGCCCTGCAGGGCGGCACCAGTATCAGCGAGGCGGCATGGCAGGCCGGCTATTCCAGCACCGCCAATTTCACTACCGCGTTTCGCCGCCAGTTTGGTACCACTCCGCAGCGGGTGCAGAAGTTCTTCTGAGCTGCGGTTGGTAGCGAGGTTGGGCGATGTTTCATTGCAGTGCTGCGATACCGTTTTCCAGATTCTACTGCTACCCTGTTGGCTAGATGAAACGGACCGCTGTGAAGGCTGGGCAAGCTGTCCCGGTACGGCAAGCGGCCGGCCATGAGGTAGCTACCATCTTGGGTTCTGCTCGATGACACACGCTCGCCAGAAGCACTCGCTATGGGCCTGGATGCTGTTTCTCAGTGTCCTGTTCAGCGCGTTGCACTGTGCCGTCGGGCATGGCGAGGTAAACACAGTTCCCTTTGATGATGCACAGCTTCATCATCAGCACCACCAGCCCGACTCACACCACGGCCATCATGCGGATGCAACCGCCCATATCCATGCCTCCGCTGATACCGGCTGCGAGTTCGCCAGCCCGTTCAGCGCCATAATTCTAGCTGCTTTCTTCGGTTTGCTCGGCCTGCTGGCCATGGATGCCGTGCGCCCATTGCCAGTCTGGCAGGTGCCCCGCCAACCCCGTTTCCATTGGCCTCCCGCTAATCCACGCGCTTCTCCCGTTCTGTTCGCTGTTTCCTGAAATAGCCCGTTTCGTTCAGGCATGCATTGCATGCCTGTCTGGGCGGGCCTGTCGATCAGAAGCCTGGAGAACAGTGCATGTCCATTCGCTTTACCGCTTTGCTGCTGCTTATCGGCAGCGCCTCCCTTGCCTGGGCGCAGGAGGATGCCCTGACGCTACCCGCCAGTACCGTGTCGGCTCAAACCAGAGAGGCCCTGAGCGCGCCATCCGGCGTTCGCCTGGATCAACCCATCCGCACCGGCTCACGCCTCGATCTGACCGCCCGGGAGACACCGGCTTCGGTCAGTGTTACCGACCGTTCGGTGATTGAGGCCCGGGGCGCCCGGGATACCCAGGAGGTGATCAACGCCATGACTGGCATCAATGCCTCGGCCAATCCTGGTTACGGTGGTTTCGTTTCCTACCGCGGTTTTACCCAGAATCAGATCACCCAGCTGTTCAACGGCATCAACCTGGGCTACGCCAGCGCGGCGCGGCCGATCGATGCCTGGGTGGTGGACCGTGTCGAGCTGATCGGCGGACCGTCCAGCTTTCTGCATGGCGCCGGGGCGGTGGGCGGCTCGCTCAATTACATCAGCAAGCTGGCCAGCCGGGATGACCAGCTGCTGGAAGGGCGGCTGCGCTATGGCCGTTTCGATGAGTCAGAAATCTCTTTCGGCTTCAATCAGGCGTTGGGTCAGGTGGCCGATACCGCGCATTTCATGCGGCTGGATATCAGCCGGGGCAGCAGCAATGGCTATATCGATCGCAACGAGCGGGAGACCGGCAGCCTGGCCTTCTCCCTACTCAGCGACCTGACGCCCAATCTGAGCCATACCCTGGCGGTGGAGTATCTGGAGGACAGGGAAGACAGCCCCTACTGGGGAACGCCGATTCTCAACAGCGATGGCGGCACCATGAAGATCGACAAGCGCCGCCGCTTCGAGAACTACAACGTTGCCGATGGGCGTTACGAGCAGCGGGTGCGCTGGCTGCGTTCGATCCTCGATTATCAGCTGAGTTACGCGACCCGCCTGCAGAACACACTGTATTACTACGACGGTCAGCGCGATTACCGCAATCTGGAGCGCTACAGCTATACGCCGGACAACAGTCAGGTACAGCGCGGCGGTGCCTATCAGCAGCGCCACGATCAGAA
>DXBL01000176.1 GCA_019116555.1 Candidatus Pseudomonas excrementavium | reverse complement strand
ATCGGTGCGCGATCTCGCCTTACCTGGCCTTCGCTGCCTGTTCGTATTATTGATGGGGAGCTGATGAAGCTCTAGTCGCATCTCCTCTTCATCAGCCCGCTGAATGTCACCCGTTATGGTGAAGTCGCGATGGCATTGTGCTCCGCTCCCGCCACCCTCAGTCGGCCAGCACTTCGCCGAAGAAGCTGCGCATCTGCCCGAAGGCCCGTTCGGCCACCAGGGGATGGTATTCCGCCTGCCCCTTTACCCTGGCCGTTGGATCAGTGAACGAATGCACCGCCCCGCCGTAACTGAGCAGTTGCCAGTCCGCCACGCCGGCGCTACGCATCTCCTGCTCGAAGGCCGCTACCTGCTAAGGCGGCACGTAGGGGTCATCTGCCCCATGCAATACCAGCAGCGGCATGCGAATGGCCTTGGCATCCTCCGGGTCCGGTGTATCCAGGTTGCCATGGAAGGACACCACACCGCCGATCTCGGTGCCCGAACGGGCCAGTTCCAGCACCGCAGTGCCACCGAAACAGAAGCCGATGGCGCCCAGCCGCTCGGTATCCAGTGCGACCCGGTCGGTCTGCGCCTTGAACACCTCCAGCGCGGCATTGACCCGCTTGCGCATCAGCGCCCGGTCAGCACGTACCTCCCCCGCCGCCGCGCTCGCCTGCTTGGCATCCGCCGGCCGCATGTCCCGGCCATACAGGTCGGCGACGAACACCACATAATCGGTGCCGGCGGCGCGATAGGCTTTCTCCGCCGCGTTGTCGGTGACGCCCATCCAGTTCGGCACCATCAACAGCCCCGGACGCGGCTCCGTCACCGCCTCGTCATACACCAGCAAGCCCTGATAGGGCTCGCCATCGATCTGGTAATCCACCTTGTGCGTCATCATATCCGCCTGCGCCAGCCCGACCGTTGCGGTCAGAATCAGTGTAGTGAGAGTCTTGTGCATGCCAGCATCCCTTGCGTGTTGGTTGAATGGCAAGGATAGACGATGGCGGATAGCAAAGGCGGCAACCCCCTGGGAGGTTCGAGCGCCAGCTCGTACCAAGCTACCCGGCAAAGCCATTGTTGCGAGCTGGCTCCGCCCCTCGAACTGGTGCTCGACGATCCCAGGGAGGAACATCTCTTTGCTGCAGACGGCACAACGCCCGACGCGGGAAACCGGGTCGGGCGTTGAGAAGCGATGCAGTGACGGTGGTTTACTTGCTCAGTTCCACCAGCAGCGCATTCAGGCGGCGTACGTAGCTGCCGGGGTCCTGCAGGGCTTCGCCGGCGGCCAGGGCAGCCTGGTCGAACAGGATGTGGGTGAGATCGGCAAAGCGGTCCTCGTCCTGTTCCTGGTCGAGCTTGTCCAGCAGCGGGTGCGCCGGGTTGATCTCCAGGATCGGCTTGCTTTCCGGCGCCTTCTGGCCGGTGGCTTCGAGGATCTTGCGCATCTGCAGGCCCATACCGTCTTCGGTGACCACCAGTACCGCCGGCGAGTCGGTAAGACGGTGGGACACCTTGACCTCGTCCACACTGTCCTTGAGCACATCCTTGACCCGCTGCACCAGATCCGCCTTGGCCTTGGCCACTTCGTCCTGCGCCTGCTTGTCTTCCTCGCCTTCCAGCTTGCCCAGGTCCAGATCGCCACGGGCGACGTCGACGAACTGCTTGCCCTGGTACTCGCTCAGATGGCTCATCAGCCACTCATCGATACGGTCGGTCAGCAGCAGCACCTCGATGCCCTTCTTGCGGAAGATTTCCAGGTGCGGGCTGTTCTTGACCTGGCTGTAGCGCTCGCCGGTGAGGTAATAGATCTTGTCCTGGCCTTCCTGCATACGCTCGATGTAGGCGTCCAGGCTCACCACTTCGCTGTCGTCGTTCTGCGCGGTGGAAGCAAAGCGCAGCAGTCCGGCGATCTTCTCACGGTTGGCGAAGTCTTCCGCCGGACCTTCCTTCATCACGCTGCCGAAGGCCTTCCAGAAGTTCGCGTACTTCTCCGCATCGTTCTTCGCCAGTTTCTCCAGCATGTCCAGCACGCGCTTGGTCAGGGCGGACTTCATGCTGTCGATGGCCGGGTCTTTCTGCAGGATCTCGCGGGAAACGTTCAGCGACAGGTCGTTGGAATCGACCACCCCCTTGATGAAGCGCAGGTACAACGGCAGGAACTGCTCAGCGTCGTCCATGATGAACACGCGCTGCACGTACAGTTTCAGGCCGCGCGGTGCTTCACGCTGGTACAGATCGAAGGGAGCGCGACCCGGCACGTACAGCAGGCTGGTGTATTCCAGCTTGCCTTCGACCTTGTTGTGGCTCCAGCTCAGCGGGTTCTCGAAGTCATGGGCGACGTGCTTGTAGAACTCCTGGTATTCCTCTTCCTTGACCTCGGTACGCGGGCGGGTCCACAGGGCGCTGGCACGGTTGACGCTTTCCCATTCCGGCTCGGCCGGCTGATCCGCCTCGTCATCCATCTGCTGCTTGGGCAACTCGATGGGCAGGGAGATATGGTCGGAGTATTTCTTGATGATATTGCGCAGGCGCCAGCCATCGGCGAACTCGGATTCGTCGGCCTTCAGATGCAACACGATGCGGGTGCCGCGCTCGGGCTTGTCGATATTCTCGATGGTGAAGTCGCCCTCGCCCGCCGACTCCCAGCGCACCCCTTCAGCGGCGCCGGCACCGGCCCGGCGAGTGAAGACCTCTACCTTGTCAGCGACAATGAAGGCACTGTAGAAACCCACGCCGAACTGGCCGATCAGGCTGGCGTCCTTCTTCTGGTCACCGGTCAACTGCTGCATGAAGGCAGCGGTGCCGGACTTGGCGATGGTGCCCAGGTGGCTGATGACCTCATCGCGGGACATACCGATGCCATTGTCCTCGATGGTCAGCGTCCGGGCCTGCTCATCGGCGCTGATGCGAATGCGCAGGTTCGGATCATCTTCCAGCAGCTCGGGCTTGGCGATCGCCTCGAAGCGCAGCTTGTCCGACGCGTCGGAGGCGTTGGAAATCAGCTCGCGGAGAAAGATCTCCTTGTTCGAGTACATCGAGTGGATCATCAGGTGCAGCAGTTGCTTCACCTCGGTCTGGAATCCGAGCGTTTCCTTTTGGGCTTCCACGGTCATGTTTGCAGTATCTCCATGTTTCACAAGGACTGTTGACCCACGCATGGGCGGGCGGATGGGTCCTTGATGGGGATGCCGCAGACTTATTTCAAGGCGTGACGCGCGACTCGATCATGCGAATGTCCAGCGGATGGAAATGCAGCTCGACCTGATTCGCGCCCCGGGCCTGGGCGAGGATCAGGCGTTGCTCCGCACTGAACTCGCGAAAGGTACCCAGATGCACCCGACCCGACCAGGTCGTCAGGCGCACCGCCGAGCCGCTGAACAGCGCGGGCTCGTCAATCAGCGCCAACAGGCTCAGCTCCTGCCACTCCTGCTCTTGCGGTTGCTGGCGTTCTTCCCGAACGTCAGTTGCAGCCGTGTGGGCCGCAGCCTGCTGCTGCGCAAGCTGCTCGGCCTGCTCGCGCTCGAGCAGCCATGGCGGCGCCGATGCCAGTTCAACCCGGCCGGTGAGCCAGGTGCTGTAGATGGTCGGCAGATGCAGATGAATGCGCCCCTCGACCTGTCCCTGCACCGGCTCGGCGAAATCCAGGCTCAGACTGTAGTCATCCAGCACCTTACGCAGTCCGGGCGCAGCCAGCGCGCCGGAGTACCATTGCAATACGAGTTCAGGCCAAGCGCCCTCGTCACCGGGCAGGCGCTGGATGACAGGTTCCTGCAGCAGGCTCCCGGCGTCAGCGAAACGGATGGTCAGGGACCGGCGCAGCCGATCCGGTGGACCTTCCTCGAAAACCAGATCCTCACCGCGCCAGAGAATCCGCTCGGGGACGAAGGGCTGGCCCATGATGGTGCCCTGCAGATCACTGGCGGTCGGGGCGTCGACAGACCAACCGCCACTCAGCAACAGCGCCAGTCGCTCGGGCTGCTGCCGCTGCAGCTCGAGCACGCCGATCACCAGGCTGACGATACCCAGCAGCAACAGCACACGCGGCCAGGTCGGATAACCGCGGCCACGCAGAACCAGGGTAAGGGGGGCGAGAAACAAGGCCAGCAGCATGCGGCCGACCGATAGTCGGATGGCGGCGATCACCAGCCAGAGCCAGCCGACCACCAACAACAACCCACCGGCCAATATCATCAAGGCTTCCATGTCCCGACTATCTCCTTGTGGCGCCAGAATACCTGGTTCAGTCCAGCTTGAAATGCGCCCGCGCAGTGGCTACCGGTTCTTCCGAGCGGGTTTGCCAGGCGGTAATGGCCACATTACCCACTCGGCGGCCCTGACGCCATACCTGGCAGGTGGCGTAGGTATCCCGCGACAGGCCAGCCCGCAGGTAATCCACGGAAAAGTCGATGATCTTCGGAAAATTCTGGCTGTGCATGGAGGTCATCAGGTGCAGCATGGCAGCCTGCTCCATGAAACCGGCCAACACCCCGCCATGCAGCGCCGGCAGCATGGGATTGCCGATATTGTCAGCCTTGATCGGCAGATGGAAGATCATGTCCTCGCCAAGCCGCATCACCCGAATGCCAAGCATCCGGGCATAGGGTATTTCCGCGATCAGCGGCATGTAGTCACCGGATTCATGCGCATCCCTTACCAGCCGTTCGATATGGGCGTTCATGCTGCACCTCCCGGCCCGGCCGGCGCCGACTTGCCGTCAATCGCAGCCTTGCCCATGCGCATGAAGGTACCGACCACATGGGCGAGCGGCTCCTCGCGGCTCTGCTGATAGGCCACCCCGCGGGTGAAGATCACCGTAGGCGTTACCCGGTAACATTCGGCGAAGCCGAAGATCGGTGCGCCGGGCTCCGCTGGATGCATGTAGTCGATGCGCAGATCCAGCGTCGGACAGATCTCGAACTCATCCAGATAACAGACCGTCGAGATCCCGCAACAGGTGTCCATCAAAGTAGTGATGGCACCGCCATGGACCACTCCGGTCACCGGATTGCCGATGATGAGATCGCTGTAAGGCAGCTTGATCACCAGCCCGTCCTTGTCGGCCTGCTCTATCGTCATGCCGAGCAGCTGGCAATGGCGCAGCACCGAGAGGAAGCTCCGCGCACGTTGTTCGATGGTCATAGGAAGTCCATATCGGATGCAGAAAAGTGGGCGGATTTTAACAGGTCGCGACATGTTAGCGTCAAAGCCGCACCGAAATCCGGCTTCGTTTACAGCGCAGCGGGAACTCTTCCCGTTCGGGCTGGACTAACTCCTCGTGAATCATCACTTGGAGAATCAGATGAAAAAGCTTTGCGCAACTGCCGTCCTGATAGCGAGCTTCGGTTTACTGGCAGCCTGCCAGGATGAGCCTGAAGACAAGATGGAGTCGGCCCAGGAGTCGATGTCCGATGCGATGGACAACATGGGTGACGCTGCCGAGGAAACCGGCGAGGCGATCGAGCAGAAGGCCGACCAGACCTTCAACAACGAACCCACCACTGGCGAAAAGATCGGGAACAATCTTGATGAAGCCGGTGAACGGATTGGTGAAGCCTATGACGACTCGGCCGACTATCTGGAAGAGAAAGGTGAAGACATCCAGGCCGCCACGACCGAATAACCTGGCTGCCCTTGCTGTATCCCACGACATTACCGGCCGCTTCTGCGGCCGGTAATGTTTCCAGGGTCCGTTGACTTCGCAGTCACTGCTCCGGTTTCGCGGTCTCTTCGGCCGACGACTCGGGAAAGTGGGTCGGCGTTGCCATCAGCACTTCCAGCACAGCGGAGCGGAACTCCCGCCGGTACAACACATACACCACGCCCGTGGTCATGGCCATGAACACCCAGGGATTGATGAACCAGCTGAGCGTCGCCAGGGCGAAATAGTAGGAACGCAGCCCCAGGTTGAACGAGTGCGCCGCCTTGGACAGCACCTTGGCCGCCCGGCTGGTAAACGCCTTGCGCTCGACCTCACTGACATGCTTCTCCCCCACCAGCGGCGCCGCACCGAACAGCACCGAGGCAAAGTTGTACTGGCGCATGGCCCAGGAGAAAGTGAAGAAGGCATAGACGAAGATGCCAAGCATGATCAGCAACTTCATCTCCGAGACCTCGCGGCTGACCGGCGCCACAAAGGGCAGATCATGCAGCAGGTTCTGCGCCTGGTCGGTCGCCCCCATGACCGTGATCAGACCCGCCAGGATCAGCAGGGTGCTGGAGGCGAAGAACGAGGTGTTGCGCTCCAGATTGCTGATCAGGCTGGCATCGGCTATGCGCTGCTCACGCAACAGCAGCCGGCTCATCCAGTCCTTGCGATACAGATGCAGGACACTCGCCAGACAGGGCGTATCGCGCCCCCGATGCCAGGCGTAGCGCGTGTAGCCGATCCAGCAGAACATGAACCAGCACAGCGCTGCGAGATTCAACCATAGCGATCCAGCATGGGGTAACTCGGTCATTGCTGTTCCTTCGAACACGATATCAGGCCTGCTGCGCACCGGAATGGCGTATGCGATCAACCACCAGCGCCACGATCAGCATGACAACCGCCGGCACCAACCAGCCCAGCCCCTGCGAAGAGAATGGCAGCGAGCTCAGCCATGCCACATCCCGCTCGATGAAGCCGGCCGCCTTCAGACCATCCACGATACCGAAAACCAGCGCCACCAGCATTACCGGGCGCATGATGTTCTGCGGCCGCTGCCAGCCCGGCAGAAACAGGCCGAGGCAGACCAGCACGATCGCCAGCGGATACAGCCCCACCAGCACCGGAACGGAAATGCGGATCAGGCTGTCCAGCCCCTGGTTGGATACTGCCATGCAGAAGATGGTGAACACCCAGACCACCTGCGTATAGCTGACCGGAAACTCACGACTGAAAAACGCACCACAGGCGGAAATCAGACCCACCGCGGTTGTCAGGCAGGCCAGCGTGATGACAACCGCCAGCAACAGGCTGCCGAGATTGCCGAAGCGTTGCTGCACGAACGCAGCCAGGATCTGACCACCGTTGGCGCCAGGTTCGACCAGCGCACTGCTGGTACCGCCCAGCTGGAACAAGGCGAGGTAGACCAGCGCCAGCCCGACCGCTGCGATGATCGCAGCGATAATGGTGTAGCGGGTAACGATGTGGGTTTCCTGCACCTGGCGATCCCGAATCGCCCGGGTGATGACCACACCGAACACCAACGCGCCCAGGGCATCCATGGTCAGATAGCCTTGCAGTACACCCTCGACCAGCGGACCGTCACGGTAGGCAGACACCGGCTCACCCAGCTCACCCAGAGGAAACAGTACCGCCGACAGACCGAGGATCACCAACGCCAGCAACAGCACCGGCGTGATGAACTTGCCGATATTGTCCACCAGCCGACCGGGTTTGAGCGCCAGCGCCAGCACCACGGCAAAGTACACCAGCGAATAGATCAGCAACGTCTGCCAGCTGTCGCCCACCAGCCCGACCACACCCACCTCATAGGAGACGACCGCCGTACGTGGGGTGGCGAACAGCGGGCCGATGGACAGGTACACCAGGACCGCGAGAATCAGGCTGGGCAGTCGCCCCAGTGGCACGGTCAGTTCCTGGATACCGCCGCCCACCCGCGCCAACGCCACCAGCGTCAGCAGCGGCAAGCCCACCGCGGTCAGCAAAAAGCCCACTGCCGTGGACCACATGTTCACGCCGGCGGACAGGCCGGCACTGGGCGGAAAGATGATGTTGCCAGCCCCGAGAAACAGGGCGAAAGTCATGAAGCCAAGGGCTATGAGGTTAGCCGGAGATAGTGTTTTCATCGAAATTCTTCTTTGCAGTATGCCCGGTACAGGCAAAAATCACCGGCATTATAAACAGCCGAGCGTGCAAAGGCCCATGCCGATCCGCCCTGCGGGTGGCAACGGCATTTATCGCACCCACAAAAAACCCCGCCGAAGCGGGGTTTTCAGGCGCAGAAGTATTACTTCATTGCCCAGCCGGTCAGCTCGGACAGTGCCTTGCCGATATCGGCCAGCGAACGCACGGTCTTCACGCCAGCGTCTTCCAGTGCGGCGAACTTCTCGTCGGCAGTACCCTTGCCGCCGGAAATGATCGCACCAGCGTGACCCATGCGCTTGCCTGCCGGAGCAGTAACACCCGCGATGTAGGACACAACCGGCTTGGTCACATTGGCCTTGATGTAGGCGGCGGCTTCTTCTTCAGCGCTACCACCGATCTCGCCGATCATGACGATCGCTTCGGTCTGCGGGTCGTTCTGGAACATTTCCAGAATGTCGATGAAGTTGGAGCCCGGGATCGGGTCGCCACCGATACCAACACAGCTGGACTGACCGAAACCGGCGTCAGTGGTCTGCTTGACCGCTTCGTAGGTCAGGGTACCGGAGCGGGACACGATGCCCACTTTGCCCGGCAGGTGGATGTGACCGGGCATGATGCCGATCTTGCACTCGCCGGGGGTGATCACGCCCGGGCAGTTCGGCCCGATCAGACGTACGCCCAGCTCGTCGCAGCGAACCTTGGCATCCAGCATGTCGAGGGTAGCGATACCTTCGGTGATGCAGACGATCAGCTTGATACCCGCGTTGGCGGCTTCCAGGATGGAATCCTTGCAGAACGGAGCCGGAACGTAGATCACGGACGCTTCTGCGCCAGTAGCCTTGACCGCGTCTTCAACAGTGTTGAACACCGGCAGACCCAGGTGCTCGGTACCGCCCTTGCCCGGGGTAACGCCGCCGACCATCTTGGTGCCGTACTCTATGGCTTGCTCGGTGTGGAAGGAACCCTGCGAGCCGGTGATGCCCTGGCAGATTACCTTGGTGTTCTTGTCGATCAGGATGCTCATTACTTGCCCTCCGCCGCTTTCACGACCTGTACTGCAGCGTCGGTCAGACTGGTTGCAGCGATGATGTTCAAACCACTTTCGGCCAGTACCTTGGCGCCCAGGTCGGCGTTGTTGCCTTCCAGACGTACCACGACCGGCACCTTCACACCTACGTCCTTGACTGCACCGATGATGCCTTCGGCAATCATGTCGCAACGCACGATACCACCGAAGATGTTGACCAGAACCGCGGCCACATTGGTGTCGGACAGGATGATCTTGAACGCTTCGGTTACGCGTTCCTTGGTTGCGCCACCGCCAACGTCCAGGAAGTTGGCCGGCTTGCCGCCGTGGTGGTTGACGATGTCCATGGTACCCATGGCCAGTCCGGCACCGTTGACCATGCAGCCGATGTTGCCGTCCAGGGCCACGTAGTTCAGTTCGAACTGGGCAGCGTGGGCTTCACGCGGATCGTCCTGGGACGGATCGTGCATGGCGCGCAGCTTGGGCTGACGGTACAGAGCGTTGGCGTCGATGTTGATCTTGGCGTCCAGGCAGTGCAGGTTGCCGTCTTTCTTGATGACCAGCGGGTTGATTTCCAGCAGGGCCAGGTCGTAGTCGGCAAACAGCTTGCCCAGACCGACGAAGATGTTGGTGAACTGCTTGATCTGGTCGCCTTTGAGGCCCAGTTTGAAAGCCAGGTCACGGCCCTGGTAGGGCTGCGGGCCCACCAGCGGGTCGATGGTAGCCTTGAGGATCTTCTCGGGAGTTTCTTCGGCGACCTTCTCGATCTCGACGCCACCCTCGGTGGAAGCCATGAACACGATACGGCGAGTGGAACGGTCCACTACGGCACCCAGGTACAGTTCCTGGTCAATATCAGTGCAGGACTCAACCAAGATCTTGGCAACCGGCTGACCGTTGGCGTCTGTCTGGTAGGTTACCAGACGCTTGCCCAGCCACTGCTCGGCGAACGCCTTGGCGTCTTCCTTGCTCTTGACCAGCTTGACACCGCCAGCCTTACCACGACCACCGGCATGCACCTGGGCCTTGACCACCCACTCGGTACCACCAATGGTGTCGCACGCTTCGGCAGCGGCTTCGGGAGTCTCGACAGCAATGCCCTTGGAGACGGGAAGGCCGTACTCAGCGAACAGCTGCTTCCCCTGATATTCGTGAAGGTTCATTCTTTTGTACCGTTGTTCAAATGAATTCAATAACGGTGGCCCTACCGCACCACCGCCACCAGTCAGGCTGCCGGATCAGAAATCCGACACACCGGTTCACCCTCCCAGGGGTGATGGCCAATCCGTTGACCTTGCCTTGTGAATGGCAACCAGGCTGCCGGCACGCCCCTGCGGGGCCTGCCGGCAGCAACCGGGAAGATTCTTCAGCGTTTCTTGCGGTTGGCGACGTGAATGGCCTGACCACTCACTGCCAGAGCAGCTTCCTTCATCGCTTCCGACATGGTCGGGTGCGCGAAGACCATCATGCCCAGATCTTCGGCACTGGTGCCGAATTCCATGGCGATGGCGCCCTGCTGGACCAGCTCGGCCGCGCTCGGGCCGATGACGTGTACGCCCAGTACGCGGTCGGACTTGGCGCAGGCGATGATCTTGACGAAACCACTGGTGTCGTTGGCAGCCATGGCGCGGCCACTGGCAGCGAAGGGGAACACGCCGACGTTGACATCAACGCCTTCGGCCTTCAGTTGCTGCTCGTTCTTGCCAACCCAGGCGGCTTCGGGATGGGTGTAGATGACAGACGGGATCAGATCGTAGTTCATCTGGGCCTTGTGGCCGGCGATGCGCTCGGCGACAACCACGCCCTCTTCCGAGGCCTTGTGCGCCAGCATCAGGCCACGCACCACGTCACCGATGGCGTAGACGCCCGGTACCGAGGTGGCGCAGTGATCGTCGACGTAGACATAGCCGCGCTCGTCCAGGGTAACACCGGAGTCGGCAGCCAGCAGATCGGTGGTGACCGGACGACGGCCAACAGCAACGATCAGCTTGTCGAAGGTCACTTCCTGATCACCCTTGGCATCAGTGAACTTGACGGTGACTTCTTCGCCCTTGATCTCACTGCCGGTGACGCGGGCACCCAGCAGTACCTTCAGGCCCTGCTTGGTATAGATCTTCAGGGCTTCCTTGGACAGCTGCTCGTCAGCTGCCGGCAGGAACTTGTCCAGCGCTTCGATGACGGTCACTTCGGCGCCCAGGCGGGACCATACGGAACCCAGTTCCAGACCGATGACGCCAGCGCCGATCACGCCCAGACGTGCCGGAACCGCTTCGAAGTCCAGGGCGCCGGTGGAGTCGACGATGATCTTCTGATCCACCGGAGCCGGCGGAATCTCGACCGGACGCGAGCCGGAGGCCAGGATCACGTTTTCTGCGGCCAGCACTTCGCTGCTGCCGTCTTCCTTGGTGATTTCAACCTGCTTGCCAGCCAGCAGCTTGCCGTGGCCCTGGTAAACAGTGACACCGTTGGCCTTGAGCAGCCCGGCCACACCGCCGGTGAGGTTCTTGACGATCTGATCCTTGCGGCCAATCATCGTGCTGACGTCCATCTTCACTTCGCCAGTGCTGATGCCATGGACCTGGAATGCATCCTTTGCTTCATGGTATTTCCAGGAGCTGTCCAGTAGCGCCTTGGAAGGAATGCAACCCACGTTCAGGCAGGTACCGCCCAGGGCCAGCTTGTCGTCCTTGCCCTTGTACTTTTCGATACAGGCCGTCTTGAGACCCAGCTGGGCAGCGCGGATAGCGGCTACGTAGCCGCCCGGGCCCGCACCGATGACCACTACATCAAATTTATCGCTCATAAACCAATTCCTCTTTTTGCAGCTATGTGCTCAAGGCTGCCGGCGGGATCACCACCGACAGCTTGCCGCTTGATGCGTTGAAGCCTGAAACCGATGTCGGATCAGATGTCCAGCAGCATGCGCGCCGGGTCTTCCAGCAGTTCCTTGATGGCGACCAGGAAGCTGACCGCTTCCTTGCCGTCGATCAGGCGGTGGTCATAGGACAGCGCCAGATACATCATCGGCAGGATCACCACCTGGCCATCGACCGCCATCGGGCGTTCCTGGATCTTGTGCATACCCAGGATCGCCGCTTGCGGCGGGTTGACGATCGGCGAGGACAGCAGCGAACCGAACACACCCCCGTTGGAGATGGTGAAGGTACCGCCGGTCATTTCTTCCATGGACAGCTTGCCGTCACGCGCCTTGCGGCCGTACTCGGCAATGGTACCTTCGACCTGTGCCAGATTCATGAATTCGGTGTTACGCAGCACCGGAACCACCAGGCCGCGGTCGCTGGAGACGGCAACGCCGATATCCTGATAGCCGTGGTAGACGATGTCCTTGCCATCGATCGAGGCGTTGACTGCCGGGTAACGCTTCAGCGCCTCGGTAGCGGCCTTGACGAAGAAGGACATGAAGCCCAGGCGTACGCCATTGTGCTTCTTCTCGAACAGGTCCTTGTACTTCTTGCGCAGGTCCATGATCGGCTTCATGTTGATTTCGTTGTAGGTAGTCAACATGGCCATACTGGACTGGGCTTCGACCAGACGCTCGGCGATACGGGCGCGCAGACGGGTCATGGGTACGCGTTTCTCGACGCGGTCGCCTTCGCTCAGTACCACGCTGGACGCAGCGGCAGCAGCAGGCTTGGCAGCCGGAGCCGCGGCAGCAGCCGGAGCGGATTTCTTGGCTTCGATAGCGTTGAGCACGTCTTCCTTGGTGACGCGACCGCCCTTGCCGGTACCCTTGATGTCTGCCGGGTTCAGGCCATTCTCTTCGGCCAGCTTGCGGGCAGCCGGGTTCAGCAGTTGCTCTTCACCTTCGCTGTCAGCGGCGGCAGAGGCAGCAGGTGCAGCAGCGGCAGCCGGAGCGGCAGCTGCCTGGGGAGCGGCGGCGGCGCCTTCGTTCAGGGTGCCCAGCAGTTCGGCGCTCAGTACGGTTTCGCCTTCGCCCTTGATGATCTCGCCCAGTACGCCGTCAGCCTCGGCCAACACTTCCAGGACCACCTTGTCGGTCTCGATATCGACGATCAGGTCATCACGCTTGACTGCATCGCCAGGCTGCTTGTGCCAGGTTGCAACGGTGCCGTCGGCAACCGATTCGGGAAATGTGGGGGCCTTGATTTCAATAGCCATTGTCGATCCTTAAATAAACAGTGTTATGCAGAGGCTCAAGCGTAGAGCGCATCTTGCAGGAGTTTCGCTTGTTCTTCCGCATGGACGGAGGGGTAGCCACCGGCAGGTGCCGCGGAAGCCTCTCGTCCAGCGTAGTCCAGATACAGATTGCTGACGCTGTGCTGTGCCAGTACCCGACGCATGTGATGCTGGCTGCAGTACCAGGCGCCCTGGTTCATGGGCTCTTCCTGACACCAGACCACCTTCTTCAGGTTGGTGTAAGGCGCCAGCACCTCGGCCAGATCGTCCTCGGGGAACGGATACAGTTGCTCGATACGAACGATGGCAACATTGTCGTTCTCGTCGGCACGACGTTTTTCCAGCAGGTCGTAGTACACC
This sequence comes from Candidatus Pseudomonas excrementavium, assembly GCA_019116555.1. Taxonomy (GTDB): domain Bacteria; phylum Pseudomonadota; class Gammaproteobacteria; order Pseudomonadales; family Pseudomonadaceae; genus Halopseudomonas; species Halopseudomonas excrementavium. The sequence continues at coordinate 7,496 of DXBL01000176.1, read as the reverse complement.
TTGCCGCTGCACATGACGACGCGGTCCACCTTCGCTGGATCAATCGCATCGGCTTCCGGAATCACGGTCTGGAAGGATCCCTCTGCCAGATCTTCCAGGGTGGAGATTGCCAGTTTATGACGCAGCAGGGACTTGGGCGTCAGTACCACCAGCGGCTTGCGCAGCGGGCGGATCACCTGACGGCGCAGCAGATGGTAGATCTGAGCCGGAGTGGTCGGTACGCAGACCTGGATGTTCTGCTCGGCGCACAGCTGCAGGAAACGCTCCAGGCGTGCCGAGGAGTGTTCCGGACCCTGGCCTTCGTAGCCGTGGGGCAGCAGCATGGTCAGACCGCACAGGCGGCCCCACTTGTGCTCACCGCTGGTGATGAACTGGTCGATCACTACCTGGGCGCCGTTGGCGAAGTCGCCGAACTGGGCTTCCCAGATCACCAGCGCGTTGGGCGTGGTGGTCGCGTAGCCGTATTCGAAGGCCAGTACCGCTTCCTCCGACAGCAGCGAGTCGTAGATATCGAAGCGCGGCTGGTTCTCGCTCAGGTTGGCCAGCGGGATGTAGGCGCCCTGCTCCTTCTGGTTGTGCAACACCGCATGGCGGTGGGAGAAGGTGCCGCGGCCTACGTCCTGACCGGTGATGCGCACCGGGTGCCCTTCATGTAGCAACGTGGCGTAGGCCATGGTCTCGGCGAAGCCCCAGTTCAGCGCCAGGCCGCCAGCGGCCATCTTGCGACGGTCTTCGACGATCTTGGACACCTGGCGCTGCACCACCAGGCCATCTGGCACTTCATTGAGACGATTGGCCAGTTCCTGCAGCGTCTTGAGATCGAAGCGGGTGTCGTGGCGCGCGGTCCACTGGTGACCCAGGTAGGGAGCCCAATCGACGAAGGAACCGGTGTCGGGCTCCTTGACCAGGCTCTTGACCACGTGGTCGCCGTTGTCCAGCGCGTTACGGTATTCCTCGATCCGCGCCTGCACCGCTTCCGCATCCAGCACACCCTCTTCGACCAGGCGGTTGGCATAGATTTCACGGGTGGTCGGATGCTTGGCAATGATCGCGTACATGCGCGGCTGGGTGCCGGAGGGCTCATCCGCTTCGTTGTGACCGCGGCGGCGGTAGCACACCAGGTCGATCACCACGTCACGCTTGAACTGCATGCGGTAGTCGACCGCCAGCTGAGTCACGAACAGTACCGCTTCCGGATCGTCACCATTGACGTGGAAGATCGGCGCCTGAATCATCTTGGCGATGTCGGTGCAGTATTCGGTGGAACGGGCGTCATCCTGGCGGCTGGTGGTGAAGCCGACCTGGTTGTTGACCACGATATGGATGGTGCCACCGGTCTTGTAGGCACGGGTCTGGGACATCTGGAATGTCTCCATGACCACGCCCTGACCGGCGAAGGCCGCGTCACCGTGGATGCTGATCGGCACCACCTTGTCACCGGCGGGATCCTTGCGACGATCCTGACGGGCACGCACCGACCCTTCGACTACCGGAGACACGATTTCCAGGTGCGAGGGGTTGAACGACAGCGCCAGATGCACTTCGCCGCCGGAAGTCATGACGTTCGAGGAAAAACCCTGGTGATACTTCACGTCACCGGAGCCCAGGTCGATCATCTTCTTGCCTTCGAACTCGTCGAACAGGTCGCGCGGGTTCTTGCCCAGGGTATTGACCAGGACGTTGAGGCGGCCACGGTGGGCCATACCCAGCACCACTTCATTGACGCCGTAGGAACCGGAACGCTGGATGATCTCGTCGAGCATCGGAATAAGGCTCTCGCCGCCTTCCACACCGAAACGCTTGGTGCCGGGGTATTTGGTGCCCAGGTATTTTTCCAGCCCTTCGGCCGCGGTCAGGCGCTCCAGCAGGTGACGCTTGCTTTCCACCGAATGCTGCGGCTTGCCGCGTACGCTTTCCAGGCGCTGCTGGAACCAGCGGCGCTGACCGGAATCGACGATGTGCATGTATTCGGCACCGAAGGTACCGCAATAGGTCGATTTCAGCGCATCGAGAATTTCGCTGAGGGGCGCTTCTTCCTTGCCGATATTCAGTTCACCGGTACGGAATACGGTGTCCAGGTCGGCATCGGTCAGGCCGTACTCGGCCAGTGTCAGATCAGCGATCGCTTCCCGCTCCCACAGACCCAGCGGGTCAAGGGGAGATGCTTGATGGCCCCGCATCCGATAGGCCTGAATCAGGCGCAGAACGCCTACCTGCTTCTTGTCACGTTCACTGCTGACCTGGCCACCGCTGACCGCCTGAGGGCGTCGGGTGTTCCGAGCGAGCGACAGAAAGTGCTCACGGATTGTGGAGTGGGAAATATCCGATCCAGTGAAACCGGCGATCTGGGGCAGCTTGTCGAAGTAGCTGCGCCATTCCTCGGCGACACCGTTGGGATCGTGCAGATAGAGCTCATAGAGCTCTTCAACATAGGAGGCATTCCCACCGGATAGGTGAGAGGTACTCCACAGCTGCTGCATTTCGCTGTCTGGCATGCTTGGTCACCCTCTATAAGGGGACACCACCTGGCGCAAAGACCATTAATAGGCAAACTGAATTGCCCTCCGTGCAGAACAGTCAGATGAGCATTCGGCATTGTCCCTGCCAGTCGCCCTGCTCTGTCACATTCCGCGAAACCGGAATATTGCCGGCCCCGACAGATAGTTCGGGTGTTACCCGTTGCCCCTGTTGGTTTAGGTACTAACAAACCGCAGCTTTGTGGGCGCGGTTCGATTTGTTCGGGTTACCAGCTCCGTTGCCGGAGCTGGAAAGATTCAATTACTGATCAGGTACCGCTCTGCAACAGCATGTTGCGAATGTGGCCGATAGCGCGAGTCGGGTTCAGGCCCTTGGGGCACACATTAACGCAGTTCATGATGCCGCGGCAGCGGAACACACTGAACGGGTCGTCCAGCGCAGCCAGACGGTTCTCGGTCTCGGTGTCACGGCTGTCCGCCAGGAAGCGGTAGGCCTGCAACAGGCCCGCGGGACCGATGAACTTGTCCGGGTTCCACCAGAACGACGGGCAGGATGTGGAACAGCATGCACAGAGAATGCACTCGTACAGGCCATCCAGCTTTTCCCGCTCTTCCGGCGACTGCAGACGCTCGATAGCCGGCGCCGGCGTGTCGTTCTGCAGATACGGCTGAACTTTCTCATACTGCTTGTAGAAGATGCTCATATCGACGACCAGGTCACGGATTACCGGCAAACCTGGCAGCGGGCGCAGCACCAGCTTGTTGTTCTTCACTACACTGGACAGCGGAGTGATGCAAGCGAGGCCGTTCTTGCCATTGATGCTCATGCCATCGGAGCCGCAGACACCTTCACGGCAGGCGCGACGGAAACCCAGACCGGCATCCTGCTCCTTGGCCAGCTGCAGCACGTCGAGAACCATCAGATCCTTACCTTCGGTATCGATCTGAAAATCCTGCATGTAAGGAGCCTTGTCGGTCTCCGGGTTGTAACGATAGATACTGACTTGCAACATACCGGACCCCCTTAGTAAGTGCGGACTTTAGGTTCGAACACCGGAACGGTCTTCGGTGCGAAGTTGACGCTGCGCTTGGTCAGCTGCTTGGTCTGCGGATGGTACATGCTGTGGCACAGCCAGTTTTCGTCATCACGCTCTTCGTAGTCTTCGCGAGCATGGGCGCCACGGCTTTCCTTCCGCGCTTCAGCGGCGATAGCGGTCGCCTCGGCGACTTCCAGCAGGTTCTGCAGTTCCAGCGCCTCGATCCGCGCGGTGTTGAAGGCGTTGCTCTTGTCGTCGATCTTGACGTTGGCAATGCGCTCACGCAGGCCTTCCAGCTCCTTGATACCCTTCTGCATGTATTCGCCGGTACGGAATACACCGAAGTAGTTCTGCATGCAGTTCTGCAGCTCTTTACGCAGCGGTGCGACATCTTCACCGGTGGTGCGGGTGTTGATGCCGGACAGGCGAGCCAGGGAGGCGTCGATGTCGGACTCGGAAGCACCGCGGTAGTCGATACCTTCCTTCAGCGCGCTTTCCAGGTGCAGACCAGCGGCGCGACCGAATACCACCAGGTCGAGCAGCGAGTTGCCGCCCAGACGGTTGGCACCGTGTACGGATACGCAGGCTACCTCACCTACGGCAAACAGACCTTCGATGATCTTGTCGTTGCCGTTGGCGTCCTGGGCAATGGCCTGACCATGAATATTGGTGGCCACACCACCCATCATGTAGTGACAGGTCGGCACAACCGGTACCGGCGCGGTAACCGGGTCAACGTGAGCGAAGGTCTTGGACAGTTCACAGATACCCGGCAGGCGGCTGTGCAGCACTTCTTCACCCAGGTGGTCCAGCTTCAGCATCACGTGATCGCCATCCGGACCACAGCCGTTGCCAGCGAGGATTTCCTTGACCATGGAACGGGCCACAACGTCACGACCGGCAAGGTCCTTGGCGTTCGGCGCGTAACGCTCCATGAAGCGCTCGCCATGCTTGTTGATCAGGTAGCCACCTTCCCCACGGCAACCCTCGGTAACCAGTACACCGGCGCCGGCGATGCCGGTCGGGTGAAACTGCCACATTTCCATGTCCTGCACCGGCACGCCAGCGCGCAGGGCCATGCCGACACCGTCACCAGTGTTGATCAGGGCGTTGGTAGTGGAAGCATAGATACGACCCGCGCCGCCGGTGGCCAGCACGGTAGCCTTGGAGCGGATGTAGACGGTTTCGCCAGTCTCGATGCAGATAGCGATGACACCAACGATGGCGCCGTCCTGGTTCTTCACCAGATCCACTGCGTACCATTCGTTGAGGAAAGTGGTGTTGTGCTTGACGTTACCCTGATACAGGGTGTGCAGCAGCGCGTGACCGGTACGGTCAGCTGCAGCACAGGTACGGGCAGCCTGGCCACCGTTGCCATAGTCCTTGGACTGGCCGCCGAACGGACGCTGGTAGATGCGGCCCTGCTCGGTACGGGAGAACGGCAGACCCATGTGCTCGAGTTCGAACACCGCTTCGGGACCTACGGAACACATGTATTCGATCGCGTCCTGGTCACCGATATAGTCGGAACCCTTGACGGTATCGTACATGTGCCAGCGCCAATCATCGTTCGGGTCCGCCGAGGCGATGGCACAGGTGATACCGCCCTGGGCGGATACAGTGTGCGAACGGGTCGGGAACACCTTGGTTACCACGGCAGTCTTGTGACCGCCCTGAGCCAGTTGCAGCGCTGCGCGCATGCCGGCTCCGCCACCACCAACAATGATGGCGTCAAAAGTCAAAGTACGAATATTAGCCATTGATCAAATACCCCACAGGATCTGTACACCCCAGACGAACAGCACGAACATCGCCAGACCGCAAACCACCTGGAACAGGAAGCGCAGTACGGTGGCGGCTTTGCCGAATGCCATGGGGGTCAGGTAGTCGGTAGAAATGGTCCACATACCGACCCAGGAATGCACGCTCAACGCGACCAGCGTCAGCAGGCTGAAGATACGCATGGCGTTATTGCTGAACAGCCCCTGCCACTCGGCATAGGTCAGACCCGGATTGAGAATCAGGTAACCGAGCAGAAACAGCGTATAGGCTGCCAGCAGTACGGCGGAAACGCGTTGCGCCATCCAATCATACAGGCCGCTGCGCGACAGGTTGGTGACGTTGGTTACCATATCCATACTCCCAGAAGAACAATCAGAATGACGGCGATGACGATCACCAGCTTGGAGCCGAGTCGGCCACCTTCCAGGCTTTCACCGACGCCAGCATCCATCACCAGGTGACGAATACCCGCTACCAGGTGATACAGCAGGGCAGACAGAACACCCCAGAGCACCAGCTTGGCGAACGGATTTTGCAGGCATGCCTTGACTTGCTCGAAACCGGCTTCGGAACTCAGAGAAGTGCTCAGCATCCAAAGCAGACCTGCAATGGCGATGAACAGGATGACTCCCGAAATTCGGTGAGCAATAGACGTATAGGCGGTAACAGGAAGCTTGATTGTCCTGAGATCTAGATTGACAGGTCTTTTGCTATTCACGGCTATCTTCACACTCATGGCCCTGTGGTCAGGGCTGGTTATAGGAAGGTGTGGGTCACACCCAAATGACGCGCGGCGCAGCTTCATGAAAGAAGCCGAATGGGTCACTTTTGCCGGTCAAGGAGTATAGTGATTCGGGCGCCTAATTACAATCTGCAAAACCCCTGCCCTCGGCCTTCCCGCCTGGACGCCAGCAAGCTTGCTGCGACAATTGCGCACATCCTCGTTTACCAATGAAACCTTTGAATAACGTCGATTTGGAAACTCAATCGGTAGAATTGACAAACGGGTTTTTGACTTTATAGTGATGCGGGCCCTGCGTGGGGGGTCACACTTTCGATACAGCAAAACAGGAGGCCATCAATGGCTGACAAAAAAGCGCAGTTGATCATCGAGGGCGCTGCCCCCATCGATCTGCCTGTCTATTCGGGCACTTTGGGTCCAGACGTCATAGATGTTCGCGGCCTGACAGCCGAAGGCGTCTTCACTTTCGATCCCGGGTTCATGGCGACGTCTTCCTGCGAATCCAAGATCACCTTCATTGATGGCGACAACGGAATTCTCTTGCATCGGGGCTACCCGATCGAACAGCTGGCGGAAAAGTCAGACTTTCTCGAAACCTGCTATCTGCTGCTCAAGGGCGAGCTGCCCACCGCGGAAGAGAAGCAGAAATTCGACAGCACCATCAAGAACCACACCATGGTGCACGAGCAGCTGAAGAACTTCCTCAACGGCTTCCGTCGTGACGGCCATCCGATGGCTATCATGTGTGGCGTGGTGGGTGCCCTGTCCGCCTTCTATCACGACTCGCTGGACATCAACGACCCGCAGCACCGTGAAATCTCGGCCATCCGTCTGATCGCCAAGATGCCGACCATCGCCGCCATGGTCTACAAGTATTCCATGGGCCAGCCGCTGATGTACCCCGACAACAAGCTGGGCTACTCGGAAAACTTCCTGCACATGATGTTCAACACGCCGGCAGAGATCAAACCGATCAATCCGGTGCTGTCCCGCGCCATGGACCGCATCTTCGTGCTGCACGCCGATCACGAACAGAACGCCTCGACTTCCACCGTGCGCCTGGCCGGCTCGACCGGTGCCAACCCCTTCGCCTGTATCGCCGCCGGTATCGCCGCGCTGTGGGGACCGGCTCACGGCGGCGCCAACGAAGCCGTGCTGCGCATGCTGGATGAGATTGGCGATGTATCCAACATCGAAACCTTCATCGCCAAGGCCAAGGACAAGGATGACCCGTTCAAGCTGATGGGCTTCGGTCACCGGGTGTACAAGAACTTCGACCCGCGTGCCAAGGTCATGAAAGAGACCTGCGATGAGGTTCTGGGCCTGCTGGGCATCAACGACCCGCAGCTGGAACTGGCCATGAAGCTGGAAGAGATCGCCCTGAGCGACCCCTACTTCGTCGAGCGCAACCTGTACCCGAACGTCGACTTCTACTCCGGCATCATTCTCAAGGCCATC
>DXBL01000175.1 GCA_019116555.1 Candidatus Pseudomonas excrementavium | reverse complement strand
GCAGAGTCCGCAGGGTTGATGGTCTGCCATTGATGCCGCAGCATCGGCTTGGCCGGATTCTGTTGTTGCCTACGGTAAGAATTCTAATCAAGATGCTCGGCGAACCTGTTCGAGATCTCTATGAATACGCCTGATCCCAGCCCCCCCAGTGATGATGATCTGCGCGCCATTGGCCGCTATCTGGACAGTCTGTGGCTGGAGCGTGGGTTGGCCGCGCATACGCTGGAGGCCTATCGTACCGATCTTCACCTGCTGGCCGGCTGGCTCGTGGGGCGAGGTGGGCTGTATGAGGTCAGTCGGGGGGATTTGCTGGAGCACCTGGCCTGGCGTATCAACGCCGGCTATCAGGCTCGTTCCACCGCCCGGTTATTATCCTGCCTGCGCGGCTTCTACCGGCATGCGCTGCGTGAAGGACTGATAAGGGAAGACCCGACCCTGGATATCGCCATGCCCCAGCTCGGCAGGCCATTACCGGAGACGCTCAGCGAGGCGGACGTGGAGGCGCTGCTGGCGGCGCCGGATATTGCAGACAGCCTCGGCCTGCGGGATCGCTGCATGCTGGAGGTGCTCTACGCCTGTGGGCTGCGCGTCAGCGAGCTGGTCGGGTTGCGGCTGGACCAGCTGAATATGCGCCAGGGCGTGCTGCGCATCGTCGGCAAGGGTAGTAAGGAGCGGTTGGTGCCGCTGGGTGAGGAGGCGCTGGTCTGGATCGAGCGCTACTGCGAAGAGGCACGCCCGCCGCTGCTCAAGGGCAGGCCCAGCGATGTGCTGTTTCCCAGTCAGCAGGCGCGGCAGATGACCCGGCAGACCTTCTGGCATCGGATCAAGCTGCATGCGCAGCAGGCAGGGATTCGCAGCCCGCTGTCGCCGCATACATTACGCCATGCCTTTGCCACCCATCTGCTCAATCACGGCGCTGATCTGCGGGTGGTGCAGATGCTGCTCGGTCACAGCGACCTGTCCACCACCCAGATCTATACCCATGTGGCCCGACACCGGTTGCGCGAGCTGCATGCCAGTCATCATCCCCGTGGGTGAGAAAACCGTTTCATGATAAGCTTGCCCGTCATCAAGAGGATTGATCAATGCGACTGAAACATCTGACAGCCGGCCTGCTCGCCCTGTGCGCCACCCAGGTCTGGGCTGATGTGGAGCAGACCATCCGGCAGAGCCTGGATCAGCTGAACTTTCCTATGGCGGTCTCGACGATTTCCGAAACGCCGGTCAATGGCCTGTATCAGATCCAGCTGGATAACGGTCGCGTGCTGTATGGCAGTGCCGATGGCAAGTACCTGGTGCAGGGTGCGTTGATCGCCGTCAATGATGGGCAGCCGCGTAACCTGACCGCCGAGGTCGAGGCCAAGGCCATCGGCGAAGTGATCAATGGTATTCCGCGCGAGGATCTGGTGATCTTCGCGCCCGAGCAGCCGAAAACGCACATTACCGTATTCACCGATGTGGATTGCGGCTACTGCCGCAAGCTGCACGAGGAAATCGGCGATCTGAACGAGCTGGGTATCGAAGTGCGCTACGCTGCCTTCCCGCGTGCGGGTGCCGACAGCAAGACGGCAGAAGTCATGGGCTCGATCTGGTGTGCGGACGACCGCCAGAGCGCCATGACCCGGGCCAAGCAGGGCAAGTCGGTGACGCCGGTCTCCTGCGAGAACCCGGTGGCCGAGCAGTACCAGTTGGGTGCCCAGGTGGGTGTGCAGGGCACGCCGGCGATCTTCATGGCCAACGGTACGCTGGTGCCCGGCTACAAGCCGGCGCAGGCGCTGGCGCAAGAGGCCATCGCCAATCAATAACGGCTCACCCCGGGTGGGCTGATCAACGCAGTTACTACAACATAGAGAAACGTGGGGGCTTGGTTTGAAACCGGTCAAAGTGGGTATATGTGGTCTGGGCACCGTCGGCGGTGGCACCTTCAATGTTCTGCAACGCAACGCCGAGGAGATTGCCCGTCGGGCAGGCCGGGCGATTGAGGTGACCCATATTGCCACCCGTGCGCCCAACCCGGCCTGCAATCTGGGTGATGATGTCCAGGTCTATGACGATGCGCTGGCGCTGGCGCGCCATCCGGATATCGACATCATCGTCGAGCTGATCGGCGGCTATGACATCGCATTGAAGATTGTCATGGAGGCTATTGCCAACGGCAAACACGTGGTCACTGCCAACAAGGCGCTGATCGCTGTGCATGGTAACGAGATCTTCGCTGCCGCCCGGGAGAAGGGCGTCATGGTGATGTTCGAGGCCGCGGTCGCCGGTGGTATCCCGATCATCAAGTCGCTGCGCGAAGGTCTGGCGGCCAACCGCATTCAATGGGTCGCGGGCATCATCAACGGCACCGGCAATTTCATCCTCACCGAGATGCGCGACAAGGGCCGGACCTTTGCCGACGTGCTGGCCGAAGCCCAGGCGCTCGGCTATGCCGAAGCGGACCCGACCTTCGACGTGGAAGGCATCGATGCCGCCCACAAGCTGACCATCCTGGCGTCGCTGGCCTTTGGTATTCCGCTGCAGTTCGACAAGGCCTACACCGAAGGTATCACCCAGCTGACCACCGCGGATGTGAACTACGCCGAAGCCTTCGGCTATCGCATCAAGCATCTGGGTATCGCCCGGCGCACGGCCGACGGTGTCGAGCTGCGCGTACACCCGACGCTGATTCCGGCTGACCGTCTGCTGGCCAATGTACACGGCGTGATGAACGCGGTAATGGTCAATGGTGACGCGGTGGGCTCGACCCTGTATTACGGCGCCGGCGCCGGCGCTGAGCCGACCGCCTCGGCGGTGGTGGCAGACATCATCGATGTGGCCCGTGCGCTGGCCAATGACCCGAGTAGCCGGGTGCCGCATCTGGCATTCGGTGCCGATACCCTGTCGGACTTGCCGGTCCTGCCGGTGGGCGAGGTGGAAACCGCGTACTACCTGCGTCTGCAGGCCCAGGACCGCCCCGGAGTACTGGCGCGGGTGGCGAGCATTCTGTCCGAACGGGGCATCAACATCGAGTCGATCATGCAGAAGGAAGTCGAGGAGCAGGACGGCCTGGTGCCGATCATCATCCTCACCCACCGCGTGCGCGAGCAGAGCATGAACGATGCCATCGCCGCCATGGAAGCTCTGGATGAAGTCGCCGGACCGCTGATGCGGATCCGCGTGGAACAATTGGATTAATCAGCTGCAGGCGACAAGCGGCAGGCTACAGGCAGAACAGCTTGTGGCTTGCAGCTTGTAGCTTGCCGCTCAAACCGAAGGTTTGAAGATATGCGTTATATCAGCACTCGTGGCCAGGCGCCGGCTCTGAATTTCGAAGACGTGTTGCTGGCCGGTCTGGCCAGTGATGGCGGCCTGTATGTGCCGGAGAACCTGCCGCGCTTCACCCAGGAAGAGATCTCCTCCTGGGCCGGCCTGCCGTACCACGAACTGGCCTTCAACGTGATGCGCCCGTTCGTTGCCGGCAGCATTTCCGATGCCGACTTCAAGGCCATCCTCAAGGATACCTACGGCGTGTTCGCCCACAGTGCGGTGGCGCCGTTGCGTCAGCTGGATGCCAACGAATGGGTAATGGAACTGTTCCACGGTCCGACCCTGGCATTCAAGGACTTCGCCTTGCAACTGCTGGGCCGCCTGCTCGATCACTTCCTGACCAAGCGTGGCGAGCGTGCGGTGATCCTTGGCGCTACCTCCGGTGATACCGGCTCGGCTGCCATCGAAGGTTGCCGCCGCTGCGAGAGCGTGGATATCTTCATCCTGCATCCGCACAACCGGGTGTCCGAGGTGCAGCGCCGGCAGATGACCACCATCATCGGCGACAACATCCATAACATCGCCATTGAAGGCAACTTCGACGATTGCCAGGAGATGGTCAAGGCCAGCTTCGCCGATCAGGGCTTTCTCAAGGGCAACCGGCTGGTCGCGGTCAACTCGATCAACTGGGCGCGGATCATGGCGCAGATCGTCTACTACTTCCATGCTGCCCTGCAGCTGGGCGGCCCGCAGCGCTCCATGGCGTTCTCGGTACCGACCGGCAATTTCGGCGATATCTTCGCCGGCTATCTGGCGCGCAACATGGGGTTGCCGATCAGCCAACTGGTGGTCGCGACCAACCGCAACGACATCCTGCACCGCTTCATGAGTGGCAACCGCTACGACAAGGACACGCTGCATCCGTCGCTGTCGCCGTCGATGGACATCATGGTGTCGTCCAACTTCGAGCGTCTGTTGTTCGATCTGCATGGCCGCAATGGTGCGCTGGTAAAAGACCTGATGGACAACTTCAGGCAGACCGGCAAGCTGACCGTGGAGGACGAGCGCTGGACCGAGGCCCGTCGCCTGTTCGATTCCCTGGCGGTGGATGACGAAGATACCTGCGCGACCATCGCCGAGGTCTATCGCGACTGTGGCGAGTTGCTCGATCCGCATACTGCGATTGGGGTCCGTGCCGCCCGCGAATGCCGCCGCAGCATGGCCACGCCGATGATCACCCTGGGTACCGCGCATCCGGTCAAGTTTCCCGAAGCCGTGCGCAAGGCCCAGGTAGAGGAACCGCACCTGCCGGCACACCTGGCGGATCTGTTCGAGCGAGCCGAGCGTTGCAGTGTGTTGCCGAACAGTCTGACCGACATCCAGCAGTTCGTCGCTGCCCACGGCAATCGGGGCAAGCCTCTGTAACAGTCAGCAGTATCCGCTGGCCGGGCTACCGGCCAGCGCCGTCCGCCGGGGCACTGTCCCCATCCCCTGAAACTTCCTGCAACGCCCCTGCACCAATTTCCCCGGCACCAACCGCTGCCCTTCGTTGTCCGACATCTGAGGGAGGCGCTGAACAAGTCCAAATCGTCTCTCCAGCCTCGCTCCCCGGCAGGTTCACTGACTCGCGAGATGACAGGAGTTGACTCGGCATGCTCTGGTTTCTGGTGCTGCACATCATTGCGCTGGTGTTCTGGATAGCTTCGTTGCTGTATCTCCCGGCCTTGATTGCCGGCCACGAAGCCCGACGCTCGCCAGTGGAAGTGCGCGTCAACCCCCACAATTCCATCGAACGCTTCGTTTTCACCCGGATTGCCACCCCCGCGGCGTTGCTGGCAATCATCGCCGGCACGCTGGTGTTTGTCATTGATGGGACGGTGGACGGCTGGCTGGTCGCCAAGCTGACGGTGGTGACCGCACTGGTGGTCTGCCATGTGCTGGTGGGGTTGCTGATAATACGCATGGAGCAACGGGGTGACCGGCCCCTGCGCGGCTGGTGCATTACCGTGGCGGTGGTGTGTTGTGGGCTCTTTTCACTGATTCTCTGGCTGGTGCTCGCCAAACCGGCTGTGGAGCTGCCCCTATGAACGCTCTGGTGCGGCAGCTCCGCCGCTCATTCCGGCTGGGTCGGTTCCGGCGCCTCTTCAAAATCCACACCGATGGCGTGGTCATACACCAACTGGCCGCCGAGCAGGCTGGTGGCGCCAATGGCCAGACCGCTCAATACCGACAGAAACAGGCCCCAGGGCAGGATGGCTGCATCGGCCTCGCCAATTCGCATCAGCCAGTTCAACGAGGCCAGCGACAGCAGCATCACCGCCAGTATTGCGTGACACCAGGCGGTGATCAGTCGGCGAATCTTCGACACGATGAGCAGATCCAGCAAGCCGACAGTCCCCGAGACCCAGCCGCCGACAGTCCCCACACCAGCCAGCCAGAGGCCTGCCCGTGCCCAGAAATGATCGCCGGTAAGCACGAAGCCGATGTCGGTACCGATCAGCCCGATGAGTGCGGCGACGGGAAAGTGGATGAGCATGGGGTGGATCGGGTGACCGCCGATCGACATCTTGCTGGCGATGGATTCGGACATCATGCAGAGAACGCTCCTGAACGGGAAAATCGACCACAGGGCCGGGAATATGCACCAAGCCTAGCAGTCAGTGCCGGTCTCGGCCTGTTGTTGACCGGTTGCAGCGGACCTTATTCGGCACTGGACCCGGCCGGGCCATCCGCGGCCGGCGCCGCTGGGCTGTGGTGGGCAATGGCCGGGTTTTCCGTCGTCACCCTGATGGTGCTGGTCGGCTTATGGCTGTATGCGCTGCGTCGCCGGCCGGGTGAGGTATCGGATGAGCAGGCCCAGCGCATCCAGAATCGCTGGGTCATTGGCGGCGGGCTGATCTTGCCGATTGCCAGCATCACGGTGTTGCTGGCGTTCGGTATCCCCATCGGCCATCGCATGTTGCCGTTGCCCCTGGCGGAGGGTGAGCCGCTGCGTATTGACGTCACCGCGCGGCAATGGTGGTGGGATGTCAGCTATCCCGACAGCGGCATCCGCCTGCGTGATGAGCTGCATATTCCGGCGGGCATGCCGGTGGACCTGCACCTGACCAGCGAGGATGTGATCCATGCCTTCTGGGTACCCCGCCTGGGCGGCAAGCTGGACATGCTGCCGGGGCGGACCAACGTATTGCGCCTGCAGGCCGACGAACCGGGGTTGTATCACGGCCAATGTGCGGAATTCTGCGGCACCGACCACGCGCACATGAAGTTCACGGTACGGGCCCACGCACCGGGCGAGTTCGACGCCTGGCTGGAAGGAGCGACGGTTGATGAGTGAGCAGCAGAAGCGCAGCGCCCAGCTGCATGCGGATTTTGACCGGGTCTGGGCCAACCTGCCGGGTATCGGCCAACTGGCGGCGGTCAACCACACCTCGGTGGGGCTGCGCTTTATCGTCACCGGGTTGTTCTTCTTCCTGGTCGGCGGCGTGCTGGCCATGCTCATGCGTACCCAGCTGGCCCTGCCGGAACAGGAAATCATCGGCCCCGAACTCTACAGCCAGCTGTTCACCATGCATGGCACGCTGATGATGTTCCTGTTCGCCATCCCGATTCTGGAAGGGGTGGCGATGTACCTGATCCCGAAGATGGTGGGTGCCCGCGACCTGGCGTTTCCCCGGCTCGGCGCCATGGGTTATTTCTGCTATCTGTTCGGCGGGCTGATCATCCTGTCGAGCCTGGCCCTGAGCATGGCGCCGGATTCGGGCTGGTTCATGTACACGCCCCTGAGCAGCAGCACCTTCTCGCCGGGCCCGGGCTCCGATTTCTGGTTGCTGGGCATCACCTTCGTCGAGATTTCGTCGATGACCGGGGCCATCGAGCTGATCATCTCTATCCTGCGCACCCGCAGCAACGGCATGAGCCTGCGGCAGATGCCGATTTTCTGCTGGTACATCCTGGCCATGGCGCTGATGATCGTGTTCGGCTTTCCGCCGCTGATCCTCGGCAGCATCCTGCTGGAACTGGAGCGGGCCGCGGGGCTGGTGTTCTTCGAGGTGGTCGGTGGCGGGGATCCGCTGCTGTGGCAGCACCTGTTCTGGCTGTTCGGCCATCCGGAGGTGTACATCATCTTTCTGCCGGCGGCCGGGATGGTGTCGACGCTGATTCCGGTATTCGCCCGCCGCCCGATCGTCGGTTATCGCTGGATCGTGCTGGCAGTCATCGTCATGGGTTTCATCAGTTTCGGGCTGTGGGTGCATCACATGTTTACCGTGGGTATCCCGCAACTGGCCCAGGCATTCTTTTCCATGGCCAGCATGCTGGTGGCCATCCCCACGGCGATCCAGGTATTCGCCTGGCTGGCGACGTTGTGGACCGGGCGGGTGGTGTGGAATCTGCCGATGCTGTGGATCCTGGGGTTTCTGATCATTTTCGTGGCGGGTGGGTTGACCGGGGTAATGCTGGCGCTGGTGCCCTTCAACTGGCAGGTGCATGACACCCACTTCGTGGTCGCCCACATGCATTATGTGCTGGTGGGCGGCATGCTGTTTCCGCTCATCGCCGGGCTCTATTACTGGATGCCCCATGTGTCCGGGCGAATGCCCTCGGACCTGCTCGGACGCTGGGCGTTCTGGCTGGTGTTCATCGGCTTCAACATGACCTTCCTGCTGATGCACCTGACCGGCCTGCTGGGCATGCCGCGCCGGGTCTACACCTATGAGGCCGGGCTGGGTTGGGACTGGTTGAACCTGTTGTCGTCCATCGGCGGTTTCGTGATGGCCATCGGGATTGCCATGTTCCTGCTGGATATCCTGCTGCACTTTCGCTTCGGCCGTCTGGCACCGCGCAATCCCTGGGGGGCGGATACCCTGGAATGGGCCGTCGCCATGCCGGTGACCACCTACAACTTCATCAGCCTGCCGGATATACGCAGTCGCCATCCGCTGTGGCAGAACCCGCAGTTGCCCTTCGAGATCGAGGAGGGCAAGCATGCCATGGCCTTCATCCGCCATGAGCGGCGGGAAACCTGGGGCTCGGACGCGGTGACCGGGCGCGTGCGGGAAATCGTGCACCTGCCGACCAACTCCTGGATTCCGCTGCAGGCCGGTGTGGTGCTGGCGGTGGTCTGCCTGGGTTTGCTGACCAAGTTCTATTGGGTGGCATTGGGCGCGGCCCTGGTGGCGACCTTCATCATGTTGCGCTGGAGCTGGTTCAATGGCGGTCATCCAGACATGGCGCCGCTGCGCGAGGATGACCCGACTGATCCACCGCTGCATTCGCGGACACTGGATGGTCCCGGCCGCTGGGGCATGCTGGTGACGCTGATGGCCAATGGTTCGCTCTACGCCTCCCTGCTGTTCGGCTGGTTCTATCTGTGGACCGCTTCACCCCGCTGGCAGGCGCCGGAGCAGGGGCCGCTGGCGCTGTTACCGCTGCTGGCCAGCGGGGTATTGCTCAGCCTGGCGGTGGTGATCTACCAATGGCTGACGCGTCGACTGCGCCGGGGCGTGACCCGGCATTTGCAACGCGGTCTGTGGTTGAGCGCCGGTATCGGCCTGGCCCACGTGGCCGTGCTGTTGTGGTTGACGCTGGGCACAGACCTGACCCCCGCCCAGTCGGCCCATGATTCGGTGCTGGCGGTAATGCTCGGCTATCTGCTGTTCCATGGCACCGTGGCGGCGGTGGTGACGGCGCTGCAGGCGGTACGGGTGCGCTGTGGCTACGTCAGTGCGCAGCTGCCCTACGAGCCGATGGTGCTGCAGCCATTCTGGAGTTACACGCTGGGCATATTCTGGCTGAGCTTCGCTGCCTTCATCCTGCTGCCGATGGCCTGGTAAGGAGCGCCCATGATATTTCCGCCCTGGCATCCCATCCACCTGATCACCGGCCTGACGGTCTGGGCCGTCTGGTTCGTGGTGCTCTACGGCGGGCTTTCCGTGGCCTGCGAAGTGGTGCCGCCGGACCCGGAGCAGGGGCCGCTGAACTGGCTCAATGCGTTGCTCTGGCTGTCCACGCTGGTGGTGGTCGGCGTGTTGGGCTGGGCCGCCTGGCATTGCGCCCGGGCCACTCCTGACTGCACCCAGCCCAACCGGCGCTTCGTCGCCCGGACCTCGGCCGGGCTTTATTTCCTCTCCGCCTTCGCCACCCTGGCGGTGGCGGTCCCTGTCTGGTTTCTGCCGCCATGCCTATGACCTTCCTCATGCCGACCGTCGCTCTGATCCTGCTCACGCTCAGCCCGATGGCCATGGCGCACAGTCCCCTCGACAGCAGCGGTGCCGATCTGATCAGCGCGCTGATCAGTGTCGGCATGCTGCTGGTGTTCTGGCTGCTGTTCCTGGTCGGCCAGTTGCGCCGCCCCACACGCTGGTGGCAGTCGCTGTGCTTTCATCTGGGATCGGCAATCTGCCTGTTCGCCATCGCCGGCCCGCTGGACGAATGGGCCGAGACCAGTGCCTCGGCGCACATGACCCAGCACATGCTGTTCATGGTGGTGATCCCGCCGTTGTGGGTCCTGGCCCAGCCGCTGGCGCAGATGATCAGCAGCGGCGGGCGCCTGGTACTGCTGTTCTACCGCGGATTGTTGAAGCTGGCGCACTGGCCGATGGCAATGGCCTGGCTGCACGGGCTGATCCTCTGGTTCTGGCATACCCCGTACTTCTACGTTCTGGCGCTGGAGAACCCGTGGTGGCATGCGGTGGAGCATCTGATGTTCATCGTGTCTGCCGGGCTGTTCTGGTGGTCGGTACTGCAGAGTCGCCATTCGGGCGGGCCATGGGCGCTGCTCGCCCTGCTGTTCACCCTGATGCACACCGGGGTGCTGGGGGCGATTCTGACTTTCGCCCAGGCGCCTTTCTACGGTGACGCGCGCGATCTGCAGGATCAGCAGCTCGCCGGGCTCATCATGTGGGTGCTCGGCGGTCTGCCCTATATCGCGGCGTCGGCCTGGATCGGTCTGCGCTGGTATCGGCAACTGGATCGCACGATGCGGTTGAGCGCCACGGAGGACAGTGGATGAAGCAGAAACTGAGCAATCTGGAACAGTTGCTCGACCGTATGGATGAAGCCGGCGAAGGGGAGCGAGAGGTGTCGCTGGACATGCTGATGGACACCATCGGCAAGCGCTCCTTCGGTCCGGTACTGCTGCTCATCGGCCTGATTCTGGTCTCCCCGCTGAGCGGGATTCCCACGCTGCCATCGACCATGGGCGTGGCGGTGTTCCTGATCGCGATGCAGATGCTGGTGCGACGCCAGCACATCTGGCTGCCAGGGTGGATTCTGCGGCGCAAGATCGGCCAGCAGAAACTCGCCAAGGCGTCCCAATGGTTGCGGCGCCCGGCACGTTTTATCGATCGGCTGGTGAAACAACGACTGAGCATGCTGGTGGACGGTCCCGGTGGCTGGCCCATCGCGCTGGTCTGTCTGGTATTGGCGGTGACCCTGCCGTTGCTCGAGCCGGTGCCCTTCGCCGCCAGCAGCGCCGGGGTGGCGCTGAGCTGCTTCGGTCTGGCGATGATCGCCCATGACGGTGTGCTGGCCCTGCTGGCCTACAGCGTCACC
>DXBL01000174.1 GCA_019116555.1 Candidatus Pseudomonas excrementavium | reverse complement strand
TCCATGTTCCGGCTGCTTGACCAGCCACAGCGGCACCGGGCAATGGCGGATCAGATACCAGTCGGTGTTGGTCAGTACCAGGCGTTTCAGCAGATTGTGGTGATGGGTGGTCTTGAGCACCAGGTCTGGCTGCTGTTCATGGATGGCGCGCAGGATGTGCCGCTCGTAGCGCTTGCCCCAGACTGCCGTGGTATTCACCGTGAAACCGCGGGCGCGCAGCGGATCGGCCAGGCGTGACAGGCGTTCCTCCCGGTGACCGAGCAAGGTATGACGGGCCTTGGCCAGGCTGTCACGGTTGAACAGCATGCCGCCGTCCAGGGCGGGAATATAGTCGCTCAGAAACAGTGTGAAGCGGGCCGAGGGATAATAGTCGGCCAGTTGCTCGGCCCGTCGCAGGCAGGGTTGGTCGGTATCGCTGGTCGGATCGATCACTACCAATATGTGCTGAATATCCATGTGTCGGCAGCCCTCTTGATGTTGATGGGTTCAAGCCTAAGCCATTTTCCGCAGTATAGACCTGATTCAGATCAATCCCGGCCAGGCGGTGCTGGCATTCTGCAGCCAGTGCTTGGCCTGCGGTTACTGCTGGTCTATGCTGTGTTCATCTCCTCCAGGGACGAGCCGGCGCAAGGAAGCCACATGATGCGCTCAACTATTCTGAAACCGTTGTCTTTGAAACTGTTGTCGCTTTCGAGCCGTCCGCTCGAATCGGGAATTCAGGGTCCAGTTGCTGGGGTGCCCGCCGAGGATGGAAAAATCCAACCGCTCTGCTGATCCAGAACAGGAGCATTATCGACTTATGCAAGGTATGTTTCATCACGGAGCACAGCCTGGCTCATCCGACCAGTGCAGCCGGAGAATTGCGCGGCATCAGCTGCCTGCCTATCTGAACGTCTACAACAGCCATACTGGCCACTTCGTTGGCACCATGGGCAATCTGTCTTGCAATGGCTTCATGCTGATCAGCCCGCTGCCGGTCATGCTGGGAGTGGAGTATGACCTTGAGCTGCACTTGCCCTCGGCCACCGGGGATGCGCTGCAGCGGGAAAGGTTTCGTGCCATCAGTCGCTGGTGTCGGCCGGACCTGACGCCGGGGCATCACGATGCCGGGTTCAGCATCGTTGATAACCTGCCCCTGTTCGCCAGTCTGGCCAGTGCGCTGCAGCACTATTTCACTTTCATGCATGCCGGAGATGCCTGATCCGGCTGTACAAGGTACCCTGCCGGCATCAATAGCAGGGGAGTTTCGATGAGCAAGAGCATATTCTGGTACGACTTCGAGGCGACCGGCATCGATCCGCGGCGTGATCGGCCGTTGCAGGTTGCCGGTATCCGCACGGACGAGCAACTGAATGAAATCGGTGAGCCGTTGTGTATCGATTGCCGCATTGCCGACGACATACTGCCTCACCCCATGGCCTGCCTGGTGACTGGCATCGGCCCTGACCGCGCGCTGCGCGGATTGCCCGAGGCGCAGTTCATGCATCTGCTGCATGAACAGATGGCACTGCCGGGTACTTGCACTGCCGGTTACAACAACCTGCGTTATGACGATGAAATGACGCGTTTTTCCCTGTACCGCAATTACTTCGATCCCTATGCCCGGGAGTGGCAGGGCGGCAATAGCCGCTGGGATCTGCTGGATGCGCTGCGCACCGCCCATGCCCTGCGCCCTGACGGCATCCATTGGCCCCAGCAGGATGGTTTCACCAGTCTGCGGCTGGAGCTGCTGACCGCGGCTAACGGCATAGACCATGGCCAGGCCCACGATGCGCTGGCGGATGTGCGGGCGACCATCGCCATGGCCCGGCTGCTGAAGCAGGCGCAGCCGCGGTTGTACGACTATCTGTATGCCTTGCGCAGCAAGCACCGGGTCTGTGAATTGATCGACCTGCAGCAGCTGCGACCGTTGGTTCATGTATCTGGCCGCTTTGGCCGGGAGCGCAGCGGTCTGGGGCTGGTCATGCCGCTGGGGTGGCATCCGCGCAATCGCAATGCATTGATCGTCTGGGATCTGGCAGTGGAGCCGCAATTGCTGCAGGAGTTGTCGGCCGATGAGCTGTGCCAACGGCTTTATACGCGGACCGACGAGCTGACGCCCGGTGAACAACGGCCCGGCCTGAAGCTGGTCCATGTCAATAAGTGCCCGGTATTGGCCGACGCCAAGGTGCTGCGCGCGCAGGATGTTGAACGGCTGCAGCTGGATATGGAGGCGCAGTGGGAGCGTGCCCGTTGGCTGGCGCAATGGCGGGTAGCGGGGCAACAGAAGCTGGCGGCGATCTATGCTGAGCGACCACAGCCGGGTCAGCCGGGAGAGCTGGAAAGCGACCCCGAGACGCAGTTGTATGATGGTTTCACGGCTGATGATGATCGCCGCATGCTGCCGTCCATCCGCCAGGCCAACGCTGCCAGCCTGAGTGCGGCCCATTGGCCACTGAAGGACCAGAGATTGGTGGATATGCTCAAACGCTATCGCGCCCGCAACTTCGCGGACTCATTGAATACGGCTGAAACCGCAGAATGGCTGAGTTTCTGCCAGCAGAAGCTCAGCGGTGAGCTGCCGGGCGCTCCCCTCACCTTCGATGGGTTCATGCGGGATCTGGAACTGGCAATAACGCAAACGGATGACGCGGGGCGGGAACTGCTTGGGCAATGGCGCCAACATGCACTGACGTTGGCTGAGAAACTCAAGGCGGGTTGAAACTGTTCATTGAAAAGCCCCGGCATCAGGTGTGATGGCTGGGGCTTTTTTCTTTCTGGTACTGCCGTCCGGGAATCAACCCAGGATGGTAGCCCAGCTTTCCACTTTCTCTGCGCCGTATTGCTCTTTCCAGGCTTTCAGAGTCTTGTGATTGCCACCTTTGGTTTCAATGGTTTCACCGGTGTTCGGGTTCTTGTACTGCTTAACCTTGCGAGCGCGCTTGGCAACTGCAGGGGTCTTGGCTGCTTTGCTGGTTGCCGCTTTGTTCTGCGGGTCGAGAAGAGCAACAACGTCGGCGGATTCCTTGCCGTACTGCTTCATCAGATCCTGCAGTTTTTTCTCGAATTCGAGTTCTTTCTTGAGTTTGTCATCATTCGACAGCGAGTTCAGACGTGCGGTCAGATCACGAATGGTATCTTCGATCTGCCGGTATTCTTGAAGCATGGACATTTAGTTTCTCCCGGTGACTATTGAAAGTGCAGTAATGATAGTTTACCGCTGGCAGGATGCACAAGAAGTTGCGGATATTAAACGCTGGATAACGGCAACTTTTTGTTAATGAATATGGAAATGATTATGTATGACCTGACGCCAGGTGAATTCGTTCACGGACATACAGAGATAAAATTCCGCGCTGGCTGAAATTTCCGCATGTCAGGAGTAGAATGGCTCGCTTTTGGGCCCTGCCTCGGGTCCGCCTTCATTTCATCCGCGCCTTGCCAGGCGTACCGGTAATGGGGCCGGAGCGGAGTGAAGCAGAGCCTTATGACATCTGGAGTTGATTTGATGCGTACCTTTCGACTGGTAATTGCCTGTCCCGACCGGGTGGGGATCGTGGCCAAGGTCAGTAACCTGCTGGCAACCTATAATGGCTGGATCACCGAAGCCAACCACCATTCGGATAACCTGTCCGGTTGGTTCTTCATGCGCCACGAAATTCGTGCCGACTCCTTGCCCTTCGATGTTGATGGCCTGCGTACGGTGTTTGCGCCCATTGCCGCAGAGTATCAGATGGAATGGCAGGTCAGTGATTCGGCCGAGCGCAAGAAAGTGGTGTTGATGGCCAGCCGCGAGTCCCATTGTCTGGCTGATCTGCTGCATCGCTTCCATAGTGGCGAACTGGATTGTGAAATAACCAGTGTCATCTCCAATCATGACGATCTGCGCAGTATGGTCGAATGGCATGGCATCCCCTTCCACCATGTTCCAGTGGATCCAAAGGATAAGAAACCGGCATTTGATGAAGTTACCCGGCTGGTGAATGAGCAGCAGGCCGATTGTATTGTGCTGGCGCGTTATATGCAGATTCTTCCCGCTGAGCTCTGTGAGCAATACGCGCGGCGGGTAATCAATATTCATCATAGCTTCCTGCCTTCTTTCGTCGGTGCACGGCCGTATCACCAGGCAGCCCAGCGTGGGGTGAAACTCATCGGCGCAACTTGCCACTATGTAACCGAAGAGTTGGATGCGGGGCCGATCATCGAGCAGGACGTAGTGCGGATCAGCCATCGGCATAATGCGGAAGATATGGTTCGTCTGGGTAAGGATGTGGAAAAAATGGTACTTTCCCGCGGTTTGCGCTATCACTTGGAAGACCGAGTGCTGGTTCATGACAACAAGACCGTGGTGTTTGGCTGACATCGAGTTGCCATATACCCGGATCGGCGGGAGTACGATGGCATGCTCAAATCAATGAAAGTGCGCGACTACATGAATACCGAGCCGGTGACCTTTTCTCCGGACACCGATTTGTTCAAGGCTGTCGATATATTGTTGACCTACCGGATATCCGGCGCATCCGTGGTGGATGCCCGGGGATCCCTGGTGGGCGTGCTCTCGGAAAGTGATTGTCTGCGGGCGATCCTCGGTGGCAGTTATTTCGAGGAGGCGGGCGGCACTGTCGGCTCGTTCATGAGCGAGGTGGTCGAAACCATCGACGCCGATGCCAATATTCTCAAGGCGGCGGAGCATTTCGTTCACCGGAATCGGCGGCGCCTGCCGGTTATGGAGCATGGTCGATTGGTGGGCCAGATCAGTCGGCGGGATCTGCTGGTGGCGTTGAAGACCTTCAATGACCATGGAATCCCGAAGAAGGGCTGATAGGCAGGTAGATCGGCCACAAAAAAGCCGCACCTCGAAAGGTGCGGCTTTTTATTTGCTGCCAGTTATCTGCTGGCAGTTCCCTCAGGCGCTTTCAGCAACAGCGTCTTCCGGAGCCGAAGTGCGGATCAGGTGATCGAAGGCGGCCAGTGAAGCGGTGGCACCTGCGCCCATGGACACGATGATCTGCTTGAACGGCACGGTCGTCACGTCGCCGGCAGCGAACACGCCGGGAACCGAAGTGGCGCCACGCGCGTCGATCTCGATCTCACCGAAACGGGTCAGGGCGACATCGCTGTCCTTCAGCCAGTCGGTGTTGGGCACCAGACCGATCTGTACGAAGATACCCGCCACATCGACGTTGCTGCTCTCGCCGGAGACCCGGTCGGTGTAGGTCAGGCCTACAACCTTGTTGCCGTCACCACGAACCTCGGTGGTGGCTGCGTTCTTGATGATCTTCACGTTCGGCAGCGAACGGGCCTTGCGCTGCAGGACTTCGTCGGCACGCAGGGTGTCGCTGAATTCCAGTACGGTCACATGCTCGACGATACCAGCCAGGTCGATGGCGGCCTCGATACCGGAGTTGCCACCGCCGATCACCGCAACGCGCTTGCCCTTGAACAGCGGGCCGTCACAGTGCGGGCAGTAGGCGACGCCCTTGCCGCGGTATTCCTGCTCGCCGGGTACGTTCATTTCCCGCCAGCGGGCACCTGTGGCCAGGATGACCGAGCGGCTGGACAGGGTGGCACCGCTTTCCAGGGTGATTTCGATCATGTCGTCGGCAGTCAGCTTGGCGGCAGTCTGCTCGGTGATCACGTCGATATCGTATTCCTTGACGTGCTGCTCGAGGCTGGCCACCAGCTTCGGACCTTCGGTATAGGGCACGGAGATGAAGTTCTCGATACCCACGGTGTCCATCACCTGGCCACCGAAACGCTCGGCCACCAGGCCGGTGCGGATGCCTTTACGGGCAGCGTAGATGGCTGCCGCAGCGCCTGCCGGACCACCGCCCACGATCAGCACTTCGTAGGGCTTCTTCTCGCTCAGCTCGGCGGCCTTGCGCTGGGCTGCGCCGCTGTCGACCTTGTTGACGATCTCGGCCAGCGTCATGCGGCCCTGGCCGAAGTGTTCGCCGTTCAGGAAAACGGTGGGCACGGCCATGATCTGACGGCTCTCGACCTCGTCCTGGAACAACGCGCCGTCAATCATCACGTGACTGATGTTCGGGTTCAGCGTGGCCATCAGGTTCAGCGCCTGAACCACGTCAGGGCAGTTCTGGCACGACAGGGAAATATAGGTCTCGAAGTGATATTCGCCTTCGAGGTTGCGGATCTGGTCGAGCAGCGCCGGGTCAGCCTTGGAAGGATGACCACCGGCCTGCAGCAGAGCCAGAACCAGGGAAGTAAACTCATGGCCCATCGGAATGCCGGCAAAACGTACGCGCGGGCTCTGGCCGGCTTCCGCCACGCCCATGCTCGGGGTACGTTTGTTGTCCACGGCAACCAGACCGATCTTGCTCGACATTTCGGCAATCTCGACCGCGAGTTCGTGCAATTCTTTGCCCTTGGGGCTGTCATCTACGGACACGCTGATTTCGATCGGCTTGGCGATGTTCTGCAGGTACGTGTCCAGTTGCTTCTTCAGATTGGCGTCCAACATAGGTGCGTGTCCTGTAAAAGTGGTGAATTTTGGGTAAAGAAAACCCGGCCCACCAACCGCGCGCAATGCGCCGCGGTGGGCCGGGTTGTCAGTCAGCTATTAGATCTTGCCGACCAGGTCCAGCGAGGGAGCCAGGGTAGCCTGACCTTCTTCCCACTTGGCCGGGCAGACTTCGCCGGGGTGAGCGGCAACGTACTGGGCAGCCTTGACCTTGCGCAGCAGGTCGGCAGCGTTGCGGCCGATACCTTCAGCAGTGATTTCAACGGCCTGGATGATGCCTTCCGGGTCGATGATGAAAGTACCGCGGTCAGCCAGACCCATGTCTTCACGCATGTTTTCGAAGTTACGGGTAATCACGCCAGTCGGGTCGCCGATCATGGTGTACTTGATCTTGCCGATGGTTTCGGAGCTGTCGTGCCATGCCTTGTGAGTGAAGTGAGTGTCGGTGGACACGGAGTAGACTTCCACGCCGAGCTTCTGCAGCTCTTCATAATGGTCGGCAACGTCACCCAGCTCAGTCGGGCAAACGAAGGTGAAGTCAGCCGGGTAGAAGAAGAATACAGCCCACTTGCCTTTCACGTCGGTGTCGGAAACGGTGATGAATTCGCCGTTCTTGAACGCCTGAGCGGTAAACGGCTTGATTTCGGTATTGATAACGGACATTGAAGACTCCTTGTTGAGCTTTTTGTCGATGGGTTGGAAACGATGTCTATAGTAGAGCCATCGGTCGGATACTTAAAATAAATTCAGCCTAAGCACCGAATAGCTTTTCTCTATGTGAGGATCAGGTCAGTCTATTTCAAGGGTGATCATTTTAATTGATTTAAGTCAATTTTCACTATTCGTTTTATGAATGGTGTAGATTCAGCCCCTGATACAAGATAGCCAGAATTCGCGCCAGCTCCTAGCCTTGAGAGTAACTCCCCGGCATGTCGGTTCAATGACTGCGGGATTCACTTCAAGAGGAGGTAAAGAATGGATTTTGCCTACAGCGCCAACACCGAAACACTCCGCCAGCAGGTTCGCGGTTTTCTGGACCAGCACATTGTACCGCGTCTTGCGCAATGGCACAGGGAAGTTGCTGCCGGTCAGTTTCCGGTGTCCTTCATGGGTGACTTGAAAGCGCTGGCGAAGGAAGAGGGGCTGTGGAACCTGTTTCTCCCTTCGCTGCACGCTGACGAGCCGGGCCGCGGCCTGAGCAATCTCGAGTACGCGCCGCTGGCAGAGATCATGGGCCGCGTCAGTTGGGCGTCGGAGGTATTCAACTGCAACGCCCCGGACACCGGCAACATGGAGCTGCTGCATATGTTCGCCACGCCGGAGCAGAACGAACGCTGGTTGCAGCCCTTGCTCAACGGCGAAATCCGCTCGGCCTTCGCCATGACCGAACCGGATGTGGCCTCGTCCGATGCGAGTAATATCCAGACGCTGATCCGCCGTGAGGGCGATGAGTACGTGATCAACGGCCGCAAGTGGTTCATCACCAACGCCTCGCATCCCGATTGTGCGTTTCTCATCGTCATGGGCAAGACCGATCCTGATGGTGAGCCGCGCCGTCAGCAGAGCATGATCATTGTGCCGTTCGACACACCCGGTGTGGAGCTGGTGCGCAATATTCCGGTCATGCATCACATGGCGCCGGAAGGGCACAGCGAGCTGGTGTTCCGTAATGTGCGGGTGCCCGCGGCCAATCTGTTGGGTGGCGAGGGCGACGGTTTCATGATGGCCCAGGCGCGCCTGGGGCCGGGTCGCGTGCATCACTGCATGCGTGCCATCGGCATGGCCGAACTGGCGCTGGAACTGATGGTGGACCGCGCCCAGGAACGCAAGACCTTCGGCCGCTATCTACATCAGCACGGCAGCATTTCCGAATGGATCGCCCGTTCGCGGATGGAGATAGAACAGGCGCGGCTGCTGGTGCTGAAAACCGCCTGGATGATCGACAATGTCGGCGCCAAGGGAGCACGCAAGGAAATCGCCATGATCAAGGCAGTGGTGCCCGGCATGCTGAACCAGGTGGTGGACCGTGCCATGCAGGTGTTCGGTGCCATGGGCCTGACCCCCGATACCCCGCTGGCCGATCTGTGGATCAGCTCCCGCTGCCTGCGCATCGCCGACGGCCCTGATGAGGTGCATTTGCGCAGCATCGCCCGTTTGGAAATCGACGGTGCTCAGGAGCGTCGGGGTAGCAGCAGCGATTATCTGACGCCGGCGGATGTGCTGCGGGCCCATTGACCTGCAGGAGTGAGGCCCAACCCGAATGGCACTTTGCCGCGCTCGATAGCGTCATCCTCGGCGCAGGCCGAGGATCCAGGGTTCAGGTTGGTAATGCGTGCCGATGGATTCTCGGCCTGCGCCGAGAATGACGGGGACTAGGTGAACAGCGTTACCGGCTGCATGGAGCTTGACCTTGATCAAAGACCTTTGCCGCCATCCGGCGCACAGTCTCGGGCTGACTTTGATCACAGGGAGTTCCCATGCAACTGGTCTGTCCCGCAGGCAGTCTGCCTGCCCTCAAGGCGGCGGTGCGGCAGGGTGCCGATGCTGTCT
>DXBL01000019.1 GCA_019116555.1 Candidatus Pseudomonas excrementavium | reverse complement strand
GGAAACCGAGTTGCGGCCGTACAGCTGGATGTCGCGGTTTTCCCACTGACCGTCCAGGCCAGCCTGGCCCCAGGTGGTGATGTCGTTGTCATGACCGCACAGACGAGTGGAGGAGAACACGGCGTCCAGCTGAGCCATGGTCAGACCTTCGATGGGGTTGTCCTTGTGCGCAAATACCGCGAGGGCGTCGATGGCGACCGGAATCTCGACCGGCTTGTAGCCATACTTCTCTTCGAATGCCTGCAGCTCGCTGTCCTTCATCTTGCGGCTCATCGGTGCCAGGCTGGAAGTGCCCTCGGTCAGTGCCGGCGGCGCAGTGGAAGAACCGGCGGCCTGGATCTGCACGTTGACGTTCGGATAGTGACGTTTGAACTCTTCGGCCCACAGGGTCATCATGTTGGCCAGGGAGTCGGAACCGACGCTGGACAGATTGCCGGAAACGCCACCTACACGCTCGTAGGTTTTCAGATCTGCATCAACGTTGGCAAAGCTGGTGCCTGCGGCCATCCCGGCAGCGGCAACAGTGATAGCGGCGCACAGTCGCTTCATTTTCATGTCTTTCTCCTGGTGAGGTAGTGTTTGCAACACGCGACTCAGTATCGGGAGCCGATGTGACAACTCTATGCCCGGATTGTGACAATTGGATTAAAAAGCGCTGTCAAAGTACTGGCAATGTTTTTAACCGGCTGTCCCTTGTTCTATTCCTTGTTGCAGAGCCGATTATTGCTCCTTCCGCCATTGAGCCCCCCCTCGCAATCCCTTAAGATACGCGCGTTGAGCTTGTCAACAACCATCATTGTCTTTTATTCAGGGAATTGCCGAAGGCGCTGCGCACATCCGCCGTTTTCGGATTCCTCAGCGGACACAACAACTACAATATCGAGTAGTTCATGCACGACTTAGATCAAGACCCGGTGCCACGGGGGGAATTGGCACTCAAAATCACCGCACTGCCCCGCGACTGCAACAGCTTCGGTGATATTTACGGCGGTTGGCTTGTCGGTCAGATGGACATGGCCGGTACCAGCAGCGCCTCACGCATCGCCCGTGGCCGGGTAGCCACCGTCGCCATCGACCGCATGGGTTTCATGGTGCCGGTACCGGTGGGCGCGCAGCTCGCCTTTCATTGCCAGGTGCAGGACATCGGCCGCAGCTCGATCACCGTGCTGGTGGAAGTGTGGAGCGATGATCACACCCACGAGGAAAGCCGCAAGGTGACCGAAGCCACCTTTGTGTTCGTAGCCATCGATGATCGGGGCCGGACGCGGGTTATTCCTTCCTGAGCCGCTGGAGCTGCCCCACAGGGGCAGCTCCGTACATCACCCTCAACTGGCGTTTATCACTCCTGCGGATAATCCGCGTAGGAATGCTTGAGCGTGGCGTGGTTGAGCAGCATCTCCGCCTTCAGCTGGCTGCCATCGGCAGAATAGATGCGCGAGCGCACCCAGTACGACTCGGTACGCTTGCTTTCCGACAGCGCTACCACTTCCCGTCGGATCAGATAGTCCTCACCCACGAACAGCGGCCCGTCGACCATGCGGATTTCCTGGTCGGCGAACAGGCCGATCACCGGCTGTTTCACCGGAAAGGCCGCCTGCTTGCTGCTGTATTCCGCCAGCACGCTGACCATCTCCAGGGGAACGATCGGCCGGCCCCAGGGCGAAACGTCTGCCTGCGAATACCAGGGCGAGTTCTCGGTAATACGCTCCAGCTTCTGGTTCAGCGAGAACGGATACAGATCGCCCATGTGCTGATCGGCGTCCATGCGTACCCGCTCTTCCTCTGCCCCGGTCATGCCCACATGCAGATCGGCCAGAATCACCAGGCGCTCCGGCGGGCGCAGTCTGGCCATGCGCTCATCCAGCAGGCTGGGGCCGGCGTCACCAATACTGGCGCTGGCCTCCAGCACTGGCGTGCCATCGGCCTTCTCCGCCCAGCAGCGCACACGGGTGGCGCCCGGCGCCGGGCGCTCGACAAAGGCGCGTACCTGCTCGCCTTCCACCACCATGTTCTGAAAGTGCGCAGAGAAACAACCACGCTCGAACCAGTCCTGCCCCCAGATTTCCGCCAGCAGCGGCGTGAACTGGCTGAAATGGGTCGGCCCTTCGATGGGGCCGGCGCGGAAGCCGAGCTTTTCCGCCATATCGTCATCATGGATGGAGGTATGGCCACTGTATTGCTGATCAGCCAGCATCTGCTTCGGCTCGCGCAGCGGGCCGCACAGGTAAAGCGGGGTATCGAAGCTCATGTGTCGTCTCCTCAACCGTTGAGCATGGCGCTGAGGCGCTCGCGAATGATGCCCTCGGCCTCGGCCATGATACGGTCGATCAGCTGTTGCACCGTCGGTACATCATGGATCAACCCGGCCACCATGCCGCAGGACCAGGCGCCGGCATCCATCTCACCGGTCTTCATGATGCGCGGGTAGACGCCAGCAACCTCTTCGACGATATCCTCGAACTTGATCGAGGCGCCCAGGCGCTTTTCCTTCTCCAGCAAACGTTCGACCGCCGCGTTGTTCATCACCCGCTCG
>DXBL01000173.1 GCA_019116555.1 Candidatus Pseudomonas excrementavium | reverse complement strand
CTGAACGCCGTCGGTATCGTCGCCCTGCTCACCTTCATGGTCGGCGCGGTGATCGCGTTTCTCGGTGCCACCGTGCTGGCGGATTTCGGCGCCACCATCTACACCGTCGACCTGATCGCCTTCTCCTTCCTTCGCGAATTCGCCGTACTGCTGACCGCGATCCTCATGGCCGGCCGCACCGCCAGCGCCTTTACCGCGCAGATCGGCTCGATGAAGGCCAACGAGGAGATCGATGCGATCCGCACGCTCGGCCTCAACCCCCTGCAGATTCTGGTCATCCCGCGCGTTATCGCCATGATGATCTCGCTGCCGATCCTGACCTTCATCGGCATGCTCTCGGGCCTGCTCGGCGGCGCCGTGGTCTGCTCGCTGGCACTGGATATCTCGCCCACCATGTTCCTCAGCATCCTGCAGCAGAACGTGGCGGTGCAGCATTTCTACCTGGGTATGGCCAAAGCGCCGTTGTTCGCGTTCCTGATCGCCATCATCGGCTGCATGGAAGGTTTCAAGGTCAGCGGCAGTGCCGAGTCGGTCGGTGAGCACACCACCTCCAGTGTGGTGCAGTCGATCTTCGTGGTCATCCTCATGGATGCCCTGGCCGCGCTGTTCTTCATGGAGATGGACTGGTGACCGACACGCAAGCACCACTGGTGGAAATTCGCGGCCTGGTCAATCGCTTCGGCAAGCAGACCGTGCATGACGATCTGGATCTGGATATCCATCCCGGCGAGATCCTCGGCGTGGTCGGCGGCTCGGGTACCGGCAAGTCGGTCCTGCTGCGCTCCATCGTCGGCCTGCGCCGGCCCAATGCCGGTAGCGTCAGGGTCTTCGGCGAAGATCTGCAGCAACTGGATGAGCAGCAGCGTTCCCTGGTCGAACGACGTTTTGGGGTGCTATTTCAGCGTGGCGCGCTGTTCTCGTCGCTGACGGTGACCGAGAACGTCGCCCTGCCGCTGATCGAGCATGCCGGGCTCAGTCGTGATGACGCCGAGCATCTGGCCTGCATGAAACTGGCGCTGGCCGGCCTGCCGCCTGGCGCTGGCGACAAATTTCCTTCCGAGCTGTCCGGCGGCATGGTCAAACGCGCCGCCCTGGCTCGCGCGCTGGCACTGGACCCGGACATCCTGTTTCTCGACGAGCCGACCGCCGGCCTGGACCCTATCGGCGCCGCAGCCTTCGACCAGTTGATTCTCACCCTGCGCGACGCCCTCGGGCTGAGCGTGTTTCTGGTCACCCATGACCTCGATACCCTGTATGCCATCTGCGACCGCGTGGCGGTACTGGCAGAAAAGCGCGTCCTGGTCGCCGATACCCTGGAGCGCGTCGCCGCCACCAGGAACGACTGGATCCAGGAATACTTCCACGGCCCCCGCGGACGCGCCGCCGTAGCAGCCGCCGCCAACCAATCCAGCCATCAGCCGGAGTTCCGCTAATGGAAACACGCGCTCACCACGTCATGATCGGACTGTTCACCCTGCTCGCTGGTGCCGGTGCGATCTTCTTTGCCATCTGGATCAGCAATGCCAACACCAGCAAGGACTACCGCTACTACACGGTGGTCTTCCGCGAAACGGTGACCGGCCTGTCCCGCGGCAGCGCCGTGCAGTACAGCGGCATCCCCGTGGGTGATATCAGCGAGCTGACCCTGGACCCGAGCGATCCCGGCCAGGTGCTGGCCCGGGTACGCCTGAGCGCCAGCGCCCCGGTCACCCGGGACACCAAGGCCAGGCTGACCTTCACCGGCATCACCGGCAACTCGGTCATTGAGCTGGTGCCCGGCGACCCGCAGAGCCCGCCGCTGGAAAGCATCGACGGTGAAGAGCCACGCATCTATGCCGTGCCCTCCCCCCTGTCCAGCCTGCTGGCCAACGGCGAGGACCTGATGACCAACATCAATCAGTTGGTGATCAGCGCACGCAACCTGCTGTCGGATGAAAACGCCGAGCGTATCGCCAGCACGCTGGAGTCCATCGAGACCGCCGCCGGCAGCCTGTCCAGCCAGGGCGACGACGTGAAGGCCCTGGTCGGCGAGCTGACCATTGCCAGCCAGCAGGCCAGCGAATTGATGGGCAGCATCAACACCCTGGTCAATGATCAGGGTAGCCAGACCCTGAACAGCGCCGAGCAGACCCTGGAATCCATCGCCCGTGCCAGCGAGACCCTGGAGAACATGCTGCAGGACAACAGCGAAGCCTTTACCAACGGCATGCAGGGCCTCGGCCAACTGGAGCCGGCAATCAATGAACTGCGTGGCAGCCTCAATGCGCTGCGCTCGATCACCCGTCGCCTGGAAGACAACCCAGCACGCTTCCTGCTCGGCCGTGACACCTTCGAGGAATACCAGCCATGATCCGCCGCCTGACATCCGCCGCGCTGCTTACCGCCCTGCTGGGCCTCGGTGCCTGCACCATACTGCCCGAATCCGAAGCCCTGAGCGTTTACCAGTTCCCCTCGCCGCCGGCCAGCGGAGCAAGCAGCACCAGCACCGAGCCGCGACTGCCGTTGTCACTGCGGATAAATACGCCGCAGGCTGGCTACGCTTTCAGCGGGCCACGCATCATGGTCGTCACCGCCGACAACCAGTTGCAGAGCTACAAAGGCGTGCGCTGGAGTGATCCGGGGCCGCAACTGCTGCGGGAATATCTGGCGGTTGCACTGCAGCGCTCCGGCGCCCTGAGCAGCGTCACCACCGATGAGCACGCGCTGCATGCAGATGTCCACCTGGACACCAACCTGCGCCGCTTCCAGCTGGACACCGACGGTACGCCCCGGATCGTCATCGAGCTGGATGCCCGCCTGGTCAATCCGGAAAGCCGGCGCATCTATGTCAATCACAGCTTCCTGGTCGAGCACCCGGTGACCAGCACCCAGATCAGCGATGTAGTGCAGGGATATGGCCAAGCGACCGACGACCTGACCCAGCAATTGCTGGTCTGGACCCGACAGCAATTGGCACCCATCGCCCAGGATTGATCCTGGTGGGCGTTACACCAGCAGCAACAGCACCGGCAGGGTCAGCATCGCCATCAGCGTCTGCAGAGTGATGACACCCGCCATCAGATGCGCGTCGCCGCCGTATTGCCGGGCCAGCACATAGGCGGTGGGCGCGCAGGGCAGCGCGAAGAACAGCACCAGGCTGGTACGCTCCATCGCGGGCATATCCAGCAGCCCAACCAGCAGCCAGGCCCCCAACGGCATCAGTACCAACCGTACCAGCGTGCTGACCAGCAGCGCGCGAGTCTCACCCTGCAGATCCTGCGGCTGCAGCGCAGCGCCAACGCACAGAAGCCCCAGGGGCAGACTGCTTGCCGCCAGCAGGGTCAGCAGGTTGTCCATACCGCCACCCAGCCGCAGGCCGGACAGATTCGCCGCGACCCCGAGTAGACAGCCCAGGATCAACGGATTCTTCAACAGGGTCAGTAACTGTGCCCGGCGGCTCACACTGCCTCCCGCCGTCAGCGCCTGCACCGACAGGATATTGACCGCCGGCACCGCGATCGCCAGCAACAGTGCCATGAGCGTCAACCCTTCGCTGCCGAATAACGCGCCGACGGTGGCCAGGCCAATATAGGTATTGAATCGCAAGGTGCTCTGCACGAACACCCCGAACCGCGCCGCCGGCCAGTCCAGCCAGCGCCGCAGTACACTCAGCAGCAGCCACGCCACCCCCAATACCACACCGACACACAGCGCCACCTGCGCCAGCGCAGGATTGTTCAGTGGAGCCTCGACCAAATTGCTGAACAGCAGCGCCGGGAACAGCACGAAATAGTTGAAGCGTTCGGCACCAGGCCAGAACTCGGCATTGGGAAAGCCCGCCCGGCGCAGAACATAGCCGCCCAGAATCAAGGCGAACAGTGGCCAGAGAGAGGCGAGTAACTGGGTCATTCGGGGATATATCCAGATCAGCAGAACGCGACAGGCAGGTTACCTGACCAACGTGATATCCGGCCAGCCCAATAGCAGGCTTCAGCCGCGACGCTGGGCACGCTCCCTGGCGGGACCGTCGACCTTCAACAGGTTATGCGCGGTATTGATCAGCCCGATATGCGAAAAGGCCTGGGGAAAGTTGCCGAGCATCCGTCCGGCCAGGGTGTCATATTCCTCCGAGAGCAGGCCCAGATCATTGCGCAGACCCAGCAGCCGTTCGAATATGGCGACCGCTTTCTCGCGCTGGCCGCACATTACGTAGGCATCGGCCAACCAGAAGCTGCAGACGAGAAACGCTCCTTCAGCACCATCCACACCGTCCTGGGTATCCTCGGTGGAGTAGCGCGACACCAGACCATCGCGCAGCAGCTCGTCTTCGATCGCCCCGAGGGTACCCAGCACGCGCGGATCATGGGGTGGGAGAAAACCGGTTTGCGGCATCAGCAGCAGACTGGCGTCGAGCGTCTTGCCACCATAATACTGGACGAAGCTGTTCTTCTCCCGGTCGAAGGCATGCCCGCAGATATCATCGTGAATCCGCGTACGCAGCCGCTTCCAGTCATCGACCGGCCCATCGAGATGAAACCGCTCGGCAGCCGAAATGGCACGATCGAATGCCACCCAGACCATCATCCGCGAGTGCGTGAATGCCCGTGCCGGGCCACGAACCTCCCAGATCCCGCGATCGGGGGTCTGCCATTTGTCCGCCAGCGTGGCGAGCAATACCTTCTGCAGCGCCCAGGCTTCCTCCCGCTGCTGCAGTTCAGCCAGGCGCGCGCCGTGCAGCGTGTCGAACAGCTCACCATAGACGTCGAGCTGCATCTGGCTGGCCGCCGCGTTGCCAATGCGAACCGGCTTGCTCTGCTCGAACCCCGGCAACCACGGCACCTCCAGCTCAGGCAACCACCGCTCACCGGCAATGCCATACATGATCTGCAACTGATCCGGGTCGCCCGCCACCGCCCGCAACAGCCATTGCCGCCAGGCCTCGGCCTCCTGGCGATATCCCGCCTGGAGCAGCGCCAGCAGCGTCAGTGCGGAGTCCCGCAGCCAGCAATAGCGATAATCCCAGTTCCGCTGCCCGCCGATCCGCTCGGGCAGGGAAGTCGTGGGGGCGGCGATGATCGCCCCCGTCGGTTCAAAGGTCAGCAGCTTCAGGGTGATCAGCGAGCGCACCAGGGCCTGCTGCCAGTGCGCAGGCCCATCCAGCTGACACCTGCGCTTGGTCCACTCATGCCACCAGTTTGTGGTCTGCTGCAGACTCTCCTGACTGTCGGGAACGAAACTCGGCGCGAGCGTGGAAGCATGGTAGGACAGCGTTGCGGAAAAACGTTCGCCTGCCTGAATGGTGAATTGCGAACAGGTTGTCTGCCCTTCCCCCTTCAGCGGCAACCGGGTATGCAAATGGACGGTATCGGGCCCGGCGACAGCGCTCAACCCATAGTCCCGGCGCTGCACCCAGGGCACGGCCTGACCATAGGAAAAGCGCAGCACCAGCTCCATCCGCATGTCGACGTGACCAGCTTCACCGCGGATGATGCGAACCAGGTTGGTTTTCCCCGGCTCCGCCGACAGCGGCATGAAGTCGGTGAGCGTGACGACCCCGGTGGCGGTCTCGAACCGCGTCTCCAGGATGGCGGTGTCATCCAGATAACGCCGCGAGCAAAGGGCTCGCTCATCGCTCGGCGCGATTTTCCAGCGTCCGTTATCGGATGTGCCGAGCAGAGCGGCGAAACAGGCGGGGGAATCGAAGCGCGGCAGACACAGCCAGTCTATCGAACCGTCTTTGCCGACCAAAGCCGCGGTCAGCATATTGCCGATGATTCCATAGTCTTCGATGTTCCGATGGCATGAACCACCCGTCACTTCAGCCCGCTGCTCTTTAACCGCCATGGGCAAAGCCCGGGTAGTTGGTCATTCCGCCGTCCACATAGACGGTAGTGCCGGTCATGTAGGCGGCCAGGTCGGAGGCCAGAAACACCGCGACATTCGCCACATCCTCAGGCTGACCGATACGCCCCATGGGGATCTTCTGCAGCAGATCCTCGCAACCTTGCGGATCGTTCCACACGTCCTCGTTGATCGGCGTCTGGATCGCGCCGGGAGCAAGACAGAGTACGCGCACGCCATGGGGCGCCGCTTCCAGAGCCATGGATTTGGCCATCATCGACAGCCCCGCCTTGCTGGCCGTATAGGCGCTGTGGCCGCCCCACGGAATCCGCTCATGCACGCTGGTGATATTGAGCACAACACCACTGCGCTGCCTGACCATCCGCTGCAAGGCCTGGCGCGCGCAGAGGTAAGCGCCGGTCAGGTTGATATCGACAACGTCGTTCCAGTCTGGCACCTGCCCTTCCCACGCCGCAGCCCGCGCGCCATCGATACCGGCATTGTTGACCAGAATGTCGATGCCACCCCAGACGGCGTCTGCCTGTTCGAACATCGCTGTCACTGCCGCTGGATCGGAGACGTCCGCCTGCAAGGCGACGGCCGTGCCACCATCAGCTTGAATCTGCTGGACCAGAACATTGGCCTCGTCCTCATCACTGCGGTAATTCAAGGCCACCTGCGCGCCACACCCAGCGAAGGTCAGCGCCATGGCGCGGCCAAGCCCTGAACTCGCGCCGGTCACCAGCACCCGTCGGCCATGGAGATCGATCATCATCACATGCACCTCCCATCTGGCTGCAGTCGGCCCGACCCAGAAAGGTCGCGCTGCAGCCCCTGAGCATGATGATCAGTGTAGCGTCAATAACTGCCCAGGGCCTGCCGGGCGCTGGTGTCGGTCACCGGTCGGCTGCGCACCGGGCGGCCACCCTCCTGCCGTTGCACTTCACTTCGTTCACCGCGGTCAATGACGAGACTGTACCCGCTGGCGTGCGCCATGCTGAGCGCATATGAAAAAGCCCGCAGAGTTGCGGGCTTATCAACAGACATGACAGAGAGCTTGGTCAGAAGCAGGTGCTCACGACACAACCCACAGGTCAGCCGCGCCTCACCCCCCTAGCCGATCAGCTTTTCGTAAACAGTCGCGTGCTCCAGCACCTTGCCCGCTGCGTCCATGACGCGCATCGCATCGGCCGAGACCTCGTCGATGACCACGACCTGACCGTCCACCAGACCGATTTCGATCTTCATGTCGATCAGGATCAGGTCCTTGTCACGCAGGTCGGCTTCGACGATGCGGCATACGCGGCGGGTCAGTTCCTTGGCCTGTTCGAGGTGAGCTGGGCTGAGGAGGCCGATGGCGACGAGGGTGTCGTCGTTGATCAGCGGGTCGCCGCGCTCATCATCCTTGACGGTGATTTCGACGAGATAGTCAAGCTTGCGCTCGGTGTCCCGGATGTACTGCTGGTAACGGCGGACGAAGCTGCCCCAGGGGCGGGTGCGACAGATGAACTCGAGGCCGCCCTTGCCGCTGATATCCTTGCCCAGCGGCTCGGCGCGACGCACTTCCATGGTGCCCTGCTCCAGGTCGACGCCCACCGTATGGGTGGGGATGTCCGCTGCATGCAGGCGCTTGAAGAAGTAGTCAGTCATGGCGAGGGATTTACGGCCCTTGCCTTCGACCTGGCCGATGACAGTGTTGGCACCCGGGTCGATGACGCCGTCCGCACCGGTAACGTCGTCCTTGAAGACCAGGAGAATGTTGCCGTTCGCCAGGGCGTACAGGTCCTTGGTCTTGCCGGAATAGATCTTTTCGCTGGTGTTCATCTGTTTACTCGCTGATGGTTCCAATATTCCGTTTCGAGGCAGAGACAGTGCGCCGGTTGAGCGCCCCGCCTCTACAGCTCACTCCCACTCAATTATAAATAGTGGTATAAATTCTTTAATTTACAAAGACTTAAAAACATAAATCGTAGCAATGCCACGAAAAATACCATATCCAGCTTAACCAGCTGAAAATGGCTTGCTCTGCCGGCGCTCGCGCTCCAGGTCAGCAATCTCCCCAGGCTGCGATTCCAGCTCGTCATCGCTCATACCCTCCAGCACGTCACGCAGACGCCCCACACAGGCAATGGGCGGCGGATCAAACTCGTGGCCGGCAGCGATCAACTCCGCTTGAACTTCCTCAGAGATGAAAAACGGCTCGATCTGGTCTTCCTGATGCTGCTTCATCATGCTATCTCCACCTCCCGCTCTGGCGTTCACCCAAGCACGATGCCAGGGCTATTGTACACTTGCGACGCTCTATGCCGTCACTAACTTCGCAGCCTTCGGATCGTACACATACCCTGTGATACTCCCATCTTTAATCCGCGCAACAGCCTCATCAATGACGAACAACGGAACAAGAAACCACTCCTCAGGCTGCACGGGATGGCCAAAGCGGTCGTTGATGGTGATGTTCAAGCGCGCGGGTGCGAACAGCCTGTGGAACAACCTCTCCAGCCCGGTGCGGTTAATGCCGGCGAGCTTGTAGGTGGCTACCACTTCGACCTTCGCCAACAGGTAGGTGGAGTCGTGTTCGGCATTGGCGATGCGCGTCTCTACCTTGCCGCCGGTCACACCAATTTTATGGATGACATCACGATGCTCGGCCACATAGGGGTTCTCAGATAGCGAGCGCAACACATAAATAGTGCCGCTTTCCAGATCACCCGCTTCCAGAGAATCACTGAACAACGGACCCATATCTGGATCAGTAATTCGACGTGCGGTTTCGTCTTTGTACAAAGCACGAGCCAGGGACAGCCGCAAAAGGTTGCTCTCGGTACCATTGGAGAAAATGACACGCAGCCGGGCGTCTTTCTTGCCTTGTGGCGAGTCGAACTCCTCGCCTTCTTCCGCCACATATGCGGTTTGGCCGTCCAGGATGAACCAGTGCCCCACCTTAATCGTGGCGTACTGCCCAAAAGGCCGCGTCACTCTTAAACCTGATCCCAGATCACTGCGCACCTGATCAAATAGGGGTTTGAACGCCTCGAAATCCTCGCATGTCTCTCGGTTGGCAATTTCTTCTGCCGCCCGCTTTTCCGCACTGGTACGCACATGACGTAATTCAGTGATATCAGCAGAACCAGCCGCTCCGGCCAACTCGGCAAGCAAAGCATCATCGTCCATCGCTTCCACTGCGTCCTCAT
The DNA here is from genome assembly GCA_019116555.1 of Candidatus Pseudomonas excrementavium. Taxonomy (GTDB): domain Bacteria; phylum Pseudomonadota; class Gammaproteobacteria; order Pseudomonadales; family Pseudomonadaceae; genus Halopseudomonas; species Halopseudomonas excrementavium. The sequence goes on along the minus strand of DXBL01000173.1, from coordinate 12,890 downwards.
CCCTGGCATCACCACCACTGAGTAAACCCTGATGATCAAGGGGTGTCAGCAGCTCGCGACAGTCCTCAAGAGCGCGTAAGCGCTCCAGGCGCACGGTATAGAGCCGCTCGAAGATATCCCTTTCCTCACCGTGCTGTGGAGCACGCCCATGCTGCTCGACAAAACGCTGGATTTCCTCAAAACCAGCAATGATCCGCTCTTCACGGGCTGAGAGGCTTTTTTTCTTTTCCGGCTGGGCGAACTCATCCAGTTCGGCACGCAAATCGTCCAGATCAGTCATAACGCCCCTCATCTTTGAAACGCACAAACGCCGCTGCACCTTCAGCCATACGTTGTTCCCAGGGATCTGCTGAACTCACCGACGGAAGACGGCCCCGCTCCTTCTTGAACTTGACCGCCCTCAAAGCCAGCTCCTTTGCCTCCTCTGGCGTCAGACTGGTGCGCTTGCCAGAAATGGCAGCGGCCACTTGCTTCAGGCTGTCCTCACTCATGGATTTGGCCAAAATCGCGTAGGCCTCGCTGAATGGGTTGATGCGGTCGATCAGGTCGATATCCAGTTCGCGCACGTCCATGGCGAACTTGCGTACGCCAGCAAGCAGCGCGGTATTAGGTTTCGGCTCTGTGCCACCCAGCTCAATCGTTTCACCACCAACCAGAAGCTGCTTGGCTTGCTGGGTAAGGTTCAGCGCAGCAATAGCGTGTTGGCGCACCGCTTCCTGGTCTTCCGCATCCAGGTTGGGGTAGCGATCCTTGATGATCTTGCCCATGCGCACTTGTGTCAGCTCTTCCGGCACCAGCTCTTCATCAAACAAGCCACGCTCGATGGTGTTTTTGTCCTGAACAAAGCTGGCGATCACCTCGTTCAAATCTTCCCGACAAATGCGCGTAGCTTCCTCGCTTTTGGGTTCCACCAGGCCCTTGACTTCAATCTGATACTTTCCAGTCTCTTCATTGACGCCCACGTTGCACTTGTTAGGGTCATACCCACCCTCACCATAGTCAAACCCCACCTGCGGGCCACTGGTCGGGTTCTTGGGAGTGAATTCGAAACGCGGGGCCAGCACCTGCTCCATCAGCAGACTGGCAGCGATGGCCTTCAACGTATCGTTCACGGCCTCGGTCACTGCCTGCTCTGCCGCATCCGGTTCTGCGATCAGGTTGGTGAAACGCGCACGGGTCTTGCCCGGTGCATCCCGCGTCGCACGACCGATGATCTGAACGATTTCTGTCAGGCTGGAACGATAGCCAACCGTCAGCGCATGTTCGCACCAAATCCAGTCAAAACCTTCCTTGGCCATGCCCAAAGCGATAATAATGTCGACGTGATCGCGGTTGTGTTTTTGCTCGGGGTCTTTTAATGCAGCGGACACCCGATCCCGCTTCACGGCATCGTCGTCCACCAGGTCGGCGATTCTCAGCAATCTGCCTTCTGGCGTTTTGACCAACTGGAAGCCCGTTATCGGGTCAGTGCCCTGCCACTCGCCCAACTCCTCGATAATGTGTTCCACCTCGCGGATCTTGTCCTTGGTGCTCTCGCGGGAATTTACGCTGGGAATATGGACGATGGTTTTCTCGGCTGGATTAAGCACCTTGAGAATATCGTCAGCGTAGGAGCCGGAATAGAAGTAGTAGCCGATATCCAGATTTTTGAGGTACTGATAGCCGTTGAGCTGCTCGTAATAGGTGTAGGTCACCGTATCAAAGCGCGACTCATCCTGCGGAGCGAGCACCGCTTCTGCATCACCTCGGAAGTATGAGCCGGTCATGGCCACGATATGCACCTTGTCACGGGCAATCAACTCGCCCAAGTGGGCACCCAGCTTGTTGTCCGGATTGGCCGATACGTGGTGAAACTCATCCACCGCAATCAATCGGTCATCGAAAGCGGCAACGCCAAACTGATCGACCGCAAAGCGGAAGGTGGCGTGAGTACACACCAAAATTTTATCGTCGCTGTCGAGGAAAGCGCCCAGGGATTTAACCTTTCCGCCGTTGTCCGAGCCTGGCGCATTACACAGGTTCCATTTTGGCTCTACCTTCCAGTCGGCCCAAAAACCATAGTCGCTCAGCGGTTCATCATTAAAGCTTGCACCGATAGACCTTTCCGGCACCACGATAATGGCCTGCTTCAACCCTTGGTTATGCAACTTATCCAGCGCAATAAACATCAGCGCACGGCTCTTACCGGACGCCGGAGGCGACTTGATCAGCAGGTACTGCTCACCCCGCCGCTCATAGGCTCGCTCCTGCATGGGTCGCATGCCCAGTGCATTGGATTTGGTGGAGCTGCCATTGCTGGCATACGAGACGGAAACAGAGGGTACGATTTTTGTCATAGTGCTAAAACCTTTCAGGGCTGCCTGCCCTGCATGATTGAACTGTCAAGGAATCCTTAACAGTTGCTAACTAAAATTGCCAGTCAGTCTTTTCCCCAGCGCCGTCAGGCGATAGCGCTGTAAATAGCTCTTGGGTTTGTCGGGAATGGTCGTTTCGATAAAGCCTGCATTCAAAGCCGAGCGAAGATAGGCATCACGAAATGCGGCAAATGCTTCAAATCTAAACACTTTTGCAATTCTCCGCGTGTCATTTCACCTTGCAGCACAGTAAGAAGCCGAAAAAACTCATCACTGACTTGGTCGGTGACTCTGGCCGCTGCGTCAGCAGTACCAAAGTGCCCCAACGGCAATTGCCCAACAGCCTGTTGGACAATTTGCAAACCAGGCCAGCCTTGTGGCTTTGGACCAACTTGGCTGACTTATCGATCATAAGCATTCTTGATGCCATAATTTATTTAATTTCAATAAGTTATAAAACACAGGTTTATGTTATACACACGGTTATACACTTTGATGCGCGAACGAAATAAGCCGTGCATTGTAACATAGGGGAACTGCGGGCCAAGCAACGCCAACCAGGCCGAATCAATATTCTCATAAACCACGGTGTATCTGTAACGGCACTCACAACAACCGGCGGGGTTCGCCTACCCAACTTACATAGAGCGCTTTCATCGCCTGGGGCATTACACCTTGTCGCCAGCAAAAAGCGGATTGAACGATCAACCTGTTCAAGTTCGGACGAATATCGTTGTCACCGACAATTTAGCGCAACCCCAACTGATCAACGCGCCTTCTTATAAAGGTGCACTGTTATGTCATCATTCATGATTTTCCCCTCGCGCCACGAGGAAATAATATCCCTGGAATCAAGCCAACGGAGCAAGCGCTGATTACCGGGTGTATTCCTCAACTTTGGTTTATTGCTCCCGATTTTTATTTCCGAATACGGCTCCGGCAATTCAGCCAAGACATAGCGCACCTCTTCATTCGTCAACAGATCGTGATACTTGTTGAGGAGTGAAACTTGTGTCTCTACGAGTGTCGAGTGGATCACCAGCGCTTGCACAACAGCCCCATTGAGGCTCGGCACCTCCGTGTCGCTCCGATTGATGATGGCCCCAACCAGCGCGGCTCTCTCAGGCAAGTCAACAAGCGCCTCAAGGTCCATCAAATCTATCAACTTGAGCTTGGCCGCGTTATCAATTCCTGATTGAAGAAGCGCCTCGCGGAAATCATCATCAAGCGCAAAACCATCGGGGTCGTTCAGGTACAGGTTGATATTGGTCGCAACGAATAGCACCTGCAGATCTTCATGGTCAGCGAGCGCTTCGAAACTTTCTCTGGTGAAAGTAACCTTTCTCTCCTCGATCAGCGCTTTAACCTTGGCTGCCTCCAAACCTTCGGGTACTTGCTTAAACTGCCTCGGCAGGGCCTGCACATATTCTCTGTAAACGGCATCCGACAGTGAGCCTGCATTGATCAGGAACTGACGGAGCGGAGAAAATTCAGAGCTATCCGGCATAGGCTGTGCCAGAAGAGCCGCACGAACATCATCGCGCCCCAAATAATCCAGCAGGCTATCGGCTTTAAATCCCTCTCCGTCAATTAACTCATGGCAATTCAGCCACGTGGGTTCAATCTTGCCTAACTGGAACAACATTGCGTGCAGCCTTACTGGCACGCCCTCCAGAGTTGGTAGCAGTGTTGCCTGCCGCTCCAGAAACTCCCGAAGATCATCCTCATCAAGCGTATCGTGTTGAATAACCTCAAGAATTGCAGAGGCACCCTCCTTGGTGTTTTCTTCCTGCGCCAAAAGCACTTTGATGAAGTAGTTATCGAAATCACGTTCGATCCTCGTCATCAAAACAGCGTTGTGCTTCGAGCGTATGGTGGTGAAGTTCTTCTCACGCAACGGCGCGATGTCGCTCTCTCCCAATATCGCTGTATAGATATATTCCAGATTCGCTATCGTTAGCTCGAAAAGCCCTGCCTCGAACATGGATTTCACAACACCATAGTGCTCTTTGACCGAGGCCAGATCCTTGACTTCAAAGTCGAGACATTTAAGGCGTTCCGGTGCCAATTCGGGCACCAGCTCCAGAATTTCAGGAAGACGATCGGCAACAAATTTCCGTAGTTTATGAAAAGTATTCGCGAGTTCTGAAAGCGAACTTTCTGGTAAATTTGCGACCAATTGAGTGACGTGTGAAATACTGTTGGGACTGGCAAGCATGGCTGGAACAAGCCCTTTCCATGCGGTGTTCAACCCCGAAAGCAGCCCTCCAATATCACGACCGCTGAGGTAATAAACGCTCAGAAAGCTTTCGCAGCCTTCAAAATCAGATGAGAGGAATCCGAAAAACTGCTTCGCTTGCTCATGATAGCCGTTGCGATCACTCAATAGACTGTCAGCAAGCTTAACGTTCAAAACGTAGCTTTGCTGGAAGTCTTCGTCTCGCATCGCGGCGATGACCTCCTTGGGGTTGTCGATTGGGTGATCCGGTTCCGGTGTAATAAAAGCCCGAATCTGGATCAGGAACTTATGGTCATTGGGTGACAAACGGCCCGCGTGAAAGAGAGATGTGTATTGATAGTAGGTGTCATCAAGATAGCCCTCCAGCACCAGATAACGGGCAAGCTCTCCATTCCCCCCGAAGTTCTCAAAAATAGTTTGAGTGCTGTCGGGATGTAAACGCAACAACTTGCTGAATTTGGTGGTACGAAGCGCTGCAATCCTTGATTGCAGCTCGCGTATTCGGCGCGAGGCCTTATTCTTGTTATCAATCGACTTTCTTTCTATCTCCTTCTTGCGCTCGTGGTAAGTTTTCTGAGGATCCGCCTCACTTTGCAGCCCGGAAACTTTGATCCGTTCTTGCTGTTGGCGACCATAGTAATCAGGCTTATGAACAAAAATATGGGAAGCATTCAAAAAGCTTTCAAATGCATCATGAGAAACCATCTGCTGCAGGCTAACCCTTCCCCTCCCCCCGTCAATGCTGACACTTACAACATTTTCTGGCAGCTTTTCAATAAGCGCCATAGCGTATATTTGACGCAACTCTCTTAAATCTGCAGGGGTCTGCTGCTCGGCAACCCTGAGCTGTTCTTCGAGCTCCTCAATCTCGTCCCGGTAAGATTTCTCACCATTTTTGATCAGCTCATTTTTCTGGCTCAATATTCTTGCCAGCACACCCGTACCCCGATGTAACTGCTCAAAATCTCTGGGATAAACATTTTTATAGATCAGAATCGCAAGAAGCTTGTTGGCATCAAGAAAGCTTTCTCCATCGGTTTCCAGGTTGGCCATATAAATGGCGTATTCATTAAAGATATTCTGAATCAGCCTCAGGTCGTTCAGGTATCGTGAGACCTCCCGCAGGAATTGGCGGTTAAGACGGCTGTCTAGATCAAGTCTTTCTCCCTGTTCCAATACCTTATCGATCGAATTCGACGAGTTGATAATAGGTATGACAGGAACGATAAATTCAAAAAACTTGGTTCGCTCGGTATTGACAAACATATCGTCGCGCAGCGCGTAGAGAAATCTAATGACTCGCTTAACTCCGGCATTCGCGTTAACAAGGCTGTTTATTTCGCGCAGCGTGACAAAAACATCTGTATTTTTAAAACGGTCGATATCCTCAATAACGACAAGGTCATATTTTGTTCTCTGAAAGAAATAAATTATTTCATCCAGATGACGATTCAATATGGATGTCTGGTCATCATTGGCCGGTTTTATCTCAACATCCTTCAGCGAGATACTCTTGAGAGACAGCCCAAAGCTCGCGACATAGAGTTGATGCAATATCGCCCAGAAGAATATTACCGCGAACCCGAAGGTTCCCAGATTGAACCCATTGCTGAGCGCTAGCGGATCAAAATAATATCCGCTGATAATATCTTCTCGCTGAGAAAACAGGTACCAAAGCGAGAGAATGCCAAGCGTTATGTAAAGAGACTTGAAAATCGACAAAAGTCCGGGCGACTGGATTCTTTTGAACCGCGACAGTGGCAGCTTGTTGGCGTCGGCACCATACAACATTTGTTGTAGGATGCTTCTCTCAATCTCTTGGCGGCTTACCTTCTTGCTCCCCACCTCGGCCTTTGATTCGTCCTCGGGAACAAACGCGGCGAGAGAAATATTCAGCACAGGCCGTGGGTACCTCTTCAAGAAGGATCTGATGATACTGCTCTTTCCCGACCCATAGGGGCCTGTTAGGGCAATGTTAATAACATCCTTATTATTTGTCGCAAACAGCAGTGCTTCGGTATATATGCCGTCCTTATCTGCCTCGTCCGTGGGTGCGAGGTCCACGAATTTTGGCTGCGCATCTGCGGAAAGACTTTTTCTTTCCAGAAAAGCCGCCCCCTGATCGAGACACCTTGCAAGCCAATGTATTAGGGATATCATGTTCTTTTTCATATGGCTCATATCCGGTAACTGTCAAGGCATCTGTCGCCTTTGAGTGCTTCTATGCTGCGTTTTGTACAGCCTCAGCAGGTTCCTGGTGCTCCGGGTAGAAGAAAAAACCCTATTGGATCAGAGGATTGTCTTTCTTCCATGGAAAAGCCTGGACGTCAGTGGACACCAATCTTGATTATCGGTCATAGCTTTTCTCTTGCTCTTTTAACGCACCTTCAAGCTGTTCGAGCTGGCGGAGATCTTCGGCGTCGGCTTCTAAACGATCGACAATACGTCGCTGCTGATCGAAAACCTCATAGCGCTCACGAGCAACCTTCTCCATGCTCTCCCGGCTGACTGAGCCAGCGCCCTCAAGAATCGCTTGGTCATTAAAGGCCAGCATTCGGTTGACGTTGTTACGCCAGAAGTCTAGGGTCAGCTCCTTCTGCTGCTTGACTCGCAACTCGGCCTGTTCCAGGAAAATCACCACCAACCGATTCAGCGTGTCTATCTCATCGGCGGTCAAGTAATTTTTAGCGACGATGACATCCTGCTTTCGTACCCGCGAACCACTCCAACTAGTTAATGCCATATTGGGCTGGCTGGGATCAGAGCGCTTCAGAATCAGCTCGGCGGCGGTATGGCCGGTGGTGGCGTACAGCAGTTTGTTCTGCACCTCGGCGAAGAACTGAGCGGTCTCTCGCTCGCGGGCCTGGTAATCCGAACTGAGTGCAAAGAGATCACGGACCTTCTGATAGAAGCGCTTTTCCGAGGCCCTTATGTCGCGGATGCGCTCCAGCAGCTCATCAAAATAATCCCAACCGCCGGGGTTTTTCAGGCGCTCGTCATCCATCACGAAGCCCTTGCGCAGAAACTCCTTGAGATGGGTACTGGCCCACTGGCGGAACTGCACGCCACGCGGCGAACGCACGCGGTAGCCGATGGCCAGAATCAGATCGAGGTTGTAATAACTGATCTTTCGTTTGACCTGACGCCCCCCCTCTGACTGAACTGTCAAGGATTCCTTGACAGTTGCCTCAGGATCTAACTCCTTGTCTTCAAAAATATTTTTGGCATGCAGGGAGACATTCTGCTTGGTCGTCTGAAACAGTTCAGCGATTTCCAGCTGACTCAGCCAGATCGTCTCGGTCTCCACCCGCAGGTGGAGCCGCGTTTGGCCGTCATCGGAAGTGTATAGGATGAGTTCGCTCATTTCAGTCTCCCTTCTACTTTCCAAGGCACGTTTTCCACTTCACCTGCCCATTTTTTTGTAAGGCGATTTCCATAAGTCCCTTCATAGCCACATAAAGCTAGAATAGACAGCTCCACGTACCACAAACTCAACCGCCATGTGTCTACATAGCAGTCTCTGATACAGGCTCTGTTTTTAATTTCGGGGTGCACAAGCGAGTTTCTTACCTCTGTCAACGCATGAGGTGCATCTTTCCATCTGAGATCCGCAGCTACGTTTTTTATCTTAGGTATGTCATCGGTGATTTCTATTGGTATGCACAAGCTTGAAAACAATAGTCTCAACTGATCTGATACCCAAAGCTTTCTAAAACCTTCGGCGGAAATCATTTTTCGGTCGATAACCAAATAGTGGTGTGCCAACCGCTCCAACGCAGATTGCGCCAGGATGATGGCTGCATCTATACCGGGAACACCGCCACTCGTATTCGACTGCATATACCAATAAATTGCAGAGCGCAGACAATCCCTCCATGACTCTGACTGATTCCACCGTTTGCTGAATAATGGGAAAAGTTGTTCTGCTTGAATCGAATGATGTGGATCAAACCAGGATTGAGCTGGAGTACTGGTCGGTGGTGAGGCCCATGTCTGCCAAGACATGGAACCATTTTCATCAAATCCAGAAATGCAGACCGGCCAGCAGCGTGAGCCCTGTACAAACGAGAGGAAGTTTGCAGCCAGATGATACTGTTCATTGGCTTCATCGCCAGAAAAATTAGCCCCATCAATACGTGCCAACTTTCCAACATGGGTCAGGTAGTACCCGCCCTCTTGCCTGGCTTTATCTGTCGCCTCTTTGGTTTCCTTTAAGGATTGGATGACGATCTGCCATTGCTCATCTTGAAGGGTAATATGGCGGTGTCCCGCCGGTAAAGGGATGGCATATTTACTTTTTCCCAGAAAATTTGGGAAGTTAAAAAGATGAAATACTGATGAGACCGAAGTACTAGCTTGCATGTCACCAAGAACTTGGAAAGGCTCGATGCTAGGGCTTATATGAAGCTTTGCATGGTTAGCAAAATTGAAATCAAAATTTTGAACAAATCCTTGTATTTCTTGGCCTTCCAGGCTGAAGGTCATGCCTGCCAAGTCATTCATAAGCAGTTTGATGGCACTTGCAGGTAAGCCGGAAATTTCTGATTCCACAGATATTCGCGGTTTTGGTGCAAGTTTCAGGACAACTTCAGCCTCACTTGTGTGTCTTTCTTCTTCCCAGCACAGAGTTAGCTCACCACGAAAAAGACACACAGGCTCGGGCGTCACCGAAAAGGCAAACAATGGCTGCAATGGTTCTCGGGAAGTCATACTTTCATCGCTCATGCCTTTTTCCCTTTGGCTGCTTTTTCAGTCATCTTGGTATACAGCTCAAACAGCTTTTCCAGCCGCTCAGTATCGTTTTTAAAGCGGCGGCCGATGTAGATGCGCTCCAGCACTTCGTCGTTGCGCTCGTGGGCGGCGCGTAGGTTATCCGGCATGGTGTCGGGGCTGTAGAGGTCGGCAATGGTGGCAGGGAAATGGGCTTCGCGGGCGAGCAAGATATCCTCGGCACAGCGGGCTAGATCAGCTTTGTTCTTTTCGGTCAAAGTAGGAACGGGGAAGGTGTTCCATCCGAGGGTGTTGGAGTAGCGAAAATCCGTTTTCATTTTGCCGCAGACGGTGCCGATCCAGACCAGATGCAAGCGGCTGGCAATAAGCGCCATATTCCAGAGTGGTGCGTCGTAAAGGGCGAAGGCAAGGTTGGAAACAATCGTACCCGCTGGCTCATAACCGCAGGGTAAATACTCTCTAGTTTCAGAAGAAACACTGGGCACGATGATGACTTTTTCCGTGCCGTTTTGTCGCACCTCACCGAAGCGATGAGCTATATCGGCAGAGTCTACAGTTGCTTTTTTTGTGCTGGCCAGCCGCATCGCGCGCACGCCTTCAATGCGTTGGTCGATCGCTGGAATAGCGTGCGCCTCAGCTAAATGCTGGTCTTCAATCCATAAACAATAACGTTCCAGCCCACGAATAAACTCGGCCGAACCATAAATGCGGCGAATAAAACGATTTTTTTGTTCATGGTTTAAGTTTAATGCGTCCACCTCTGTGCGTGATAACAATAGGTGGCCACCATCGGTAGGCTGATTTCCTTTAGTCATCTCATGCTGCCCTGATAATGGCAGCGCTAACCGATCAACCGCAACATTTTCACCTGCAACCAAATAGGCATTAATCTGTTGGCAACATTTTTCAATAGTTTGCCCTTCGCTATTCAGCTCAAACAGACGACGTTGACCATTAGCATGAGCGCTGATAGCAATAATGACTACCATCACGCCAGCATTATGGCTCGCAAGGTTCGCCCATTTAAAACTGGTATGGGCAAAAACGATTTCATTGCCCGTAGCAAAAACTACCGGCCATAGAATTGGCACTTGCTGCCCTTGACAAATAGAGTTTGTACTCACAAAAGCAGCAGTACTGGGCGTGTGTCGACCGTAATCCGCTGCCTTCATAAACCAACCGGCCACATAATCCAGCGACTTCCAATTTTTTACCCGCTTGCCAAAAATACTTTCCAAATCCGCTTTTTGCTCAGCACTTTGCCAGGTGCTGCCTAAGTAAGGCGGATTCCCACAAATAAAGGTCTCCCCACCTTCATTTTCAAAATCTATCTGCGCCTGATCTAGCGGCGTCTCAAACAAGTCATCGGCTACCAACTTCACACCTGTGCCTGTTGGCGGGCAAATGGCCAGCCAGTCCAGCCGCAACGCATTGCCGCAGGTAATCCAGTTATCTGCACTTAACGGCAAAAACTCATTCAGCGCTAACTGTTTGCCCCGGTACTGCACGTTGCATTGGTATTCGGCAATAATGAGGGCCAATCGAGCAATTTCAGCTGAAAAGTTTCGCAGCTCAATACCGCGAAAATTGGTCAGCGGAATATCGGTAGGCCGATCACGCTCCCCACGGCGCTGGTTGATCTCGGCTTCGATCTCGCGCATCTGTTTATAAGCAATCACCAGAAAGTTGCCCGAGCCACAAGCCGGGTCGAACACCCGAATGCGCGCCATGCGGTTGCGCAGGTTGAGCAGCTTACGGGAGTTGTCCCCAGCTTCTTCCAGCTTTGCGCGCAAATCATCGAGAAACAGCGGATTCAGCACCTTGAGGATATTGGGCACACTTGTGTAGTGCATACCCAGCGCACCGCGTTCTTCGTCATCCGCGACAGCCTGAATCATGGAGCCGAAAATATCCGGGTTGATCTGCGTCCAATCCAAGCCACCGATATGCAGCAGATAGGAACGGGCAATCTTGCTGAACTCTGGGACTGCTGCGCTGCCGGAAAACAGCCCCCCGTTCACATAAGGGAAAGCATCAGCCCAGCGCGGGATACCCGCAGCCACACGTTCGCCTTGTTTGGTGTTCATGGCGCGGAAAATTTCGCCGATCACCTCATGGGTGTTGGTTGAATCACGTGCGCTCATTTGCGCCACGGTATCGGTAAACAGGCTGCTGCCGCTGAAGATGTCGGTGTCTTCGGCAAAAAAGCAGAAAATCAACCGCGCCATAAAGTGGTTCATCTCATGGCGCTGCTCTTCCGTACCCCAGGTGGGGTTGTCCTTCAGCAGCTCGACATACAGACGATTCAGGCGACTGGTAGCGCGGATATCAAACGAGCTATCGCGCAACTGTTTGACGGTGGTGATGCCCGCCAAGGGCAGGAAAAAACCAAAGTGATCGGGAAACGCCTGGTAGCTACAAGCGACGGTTTCGCCGGTGTTCAAATCCTCGGCTTCAAAACTCTCACCGTCGGTGGCGAGAATAAAGCGGGCTTTAGCGCGACTGGTGGCCGGGCTGGCTTTGAGTGCCGTCAACATTTGCGTCACAGCACCTGTTTCAGCCACGGCGATGTGGATATTTTTGGTCTGTAACACGCCGCCCAGATCAGATTTATTCGAGGTGCCTGAGCGCAGCTTCTTGAGTGTGGTGGCCTTGTTGCCAAAGGCCTCCAGAAAAGCATAGGGAAACTCAGCCGGGTCAAAAGGCTGAAGTGCTAAATCTGAAATGGCCTGTTCGATTTCTACTGCGTTCATCTGTCTTCTCGTGGCGTTGTTGCGCTTACGTCCGTTTGATCACTGCCTGGGGCAGCCGCGCCGCGCGGCGCCACTTTGTAAAGGGTTGTTCGGGAAACCTTGTAGCGCTCTGCAATTTGGGTGACCGGGATACTCGGGTCAGCCATGAGCCGCTGGATCTCCTTAATTTGCCGGGCATCCAGCTTAGGCTTACGGCCTCCTGATCGCCCACGCGCACGGGCGGCAGTCAGGCCAGCCTGCGTCCGCTCCCGAATCAGATTGCGCTCGAACTCTGCCAGCGCGGCGAATACATGGAACACCAGCTTTCCGGCAGCACTCGCCGTCTCGATCTTCTCGGTGATGCTCTCGAAGCCAATACCTTTGTCTTCCAGCTCTGCAACTATACGCACCAGGTCAGGCAAGCTGCGCCCAAGCCGATCCAGTCGCCACACCACAAGGGTGTCACCAGCCCGCAACGCTTTCAGGCAATGGTTCAGCTCCGGACGGCCAGTGGCTTTACCGCTCGCCATCTCTTCGTAGATCTCCTGAACCCCTGACAACCGCAGTGCGTCACGCTGCAAATCCAGGTTCTGGTCATCCGTTGAAACACGGGCATAACCGATCCGTTGATTCATTGACAGTTTCCGGACGATGAAAAGTTGATGGGAATTTTAACAGTTTGATAGCCGGAGCGGCAGTGGTCATGTCGTTTTCAGAAGACGGCTGCACTGAACGTCAGAAGCCGACTGCACTATAGCAGCGGAGGGGTTGGATCCATCAGGCAACGACGGGCTGCTGCCGGCCATCAGCGGACGCAGGGAGGACTTTCCGCAA
>DXBL01000172.1 GCA_019116555.1 Candidatus Pseudomonas excrementavium | reverse complement strand
CTGATCGGGCCCTGGTCCTTGAACAGCATGGCCAGTTGCTCGGCCTTCTCCACCGTGCGGTTGACCACGCACAACTGCGCCGGTCCGGCTTCGAGGAGCGGTTGGATGACGCCCCGCGCGGCACCGCCGGCACCGACCAGCAAGATCCGCTTGCCGGCCAGGGGCAAGCCGGCGTTGTGTTGGATATCCCGCACCAGGCCCTTGCCGTCGGTGTTGTCGCCCAGCAGGCTGCCGTCGTCCAGACGCTTGATGGTATTTACCGCGCCGGCCCGTTCCGCCGCGGGCGTGCGACTGTCGGCCAGGGCCCAGGCCTGCTCCTTGAAGGGAACGGTCACGTTGACACCCAGCCCCTCGCGCAAGAAGCCATGCAGGGTACCGGCGAAATCATTCAGCGGCGCCAGCAACGCTTCGTACTCCAGCTGTTCACCGGTCTGCCGGGCGAACAGACCATGGATCAGCGGTGATTTGCTGTGGGCGATCGGATTGCCGATCACGGCATAGCGGTCCATCAGTTCACCCCCTTCAGCCAATCGCGCGGCGGCAGGAACTCGGTCAACAGGCGCGCTTCGGCGCTGCCGGGTTCGGGCTGCCAGTTGTAGCCCCAGCGCACGGTGGGCGGCAGCGACATGAGGATCGACTCGGTGCGTCCGCCCGACTGCAGGCCGAACAGCGTGCCGCGGTCCCAGACCAGGTTGAATTCCACGTACCGACCCCGGCGATATTCCTGGAAGGCCTTCTGCTGCTCGGTCCACACGGTATGCCGCCGGCGCTCGCTGATCGGCAGATAGGCATCGAGATAGGCGTCGCCGATGGCGCGCATGAACTCGAAGCAGCGCTCGAAGCCCCATTCGTTGAGGTCATCGAAGAATAACCCGCCGATGCCCCGCGCCTCGTTGCGGTGGCGCAGGTAGAAGTAGTCATCACACCACTTCTTGTAGCGCGGATAAACGTCGTCACCGAAGGGTGCGCAGGCATCCCGGGCGATGCGGTGCCAATGGATGCAGTCTTCCTCGCTGGCGTAATAGGGCGTGAGATCGAAACCGCCACCGAACCACCAGACCGGCTTGGCCCCTTCCTTTTCGGCAATGAAGAAACGCACGTTGGCGTGGGAGGTCGGTACGTGGGGATTGTCCGGGTGCATTACCAGGGACACGCCCATGGCCTGAAAACTGCGGCCGGCCAGCTCCGGCCGATGGGCCGTGGCCGAGGGCGGCATGCCATCGCCGAAGACATGGGAGAAGCCGACGCCGCCCTTTTCCAGCAGCGCACCGTTTTCCATGATCCGCGACCGACCGCCACCACCACCGGGCCGCTCCCAGCTGTCCTCGACGAACCGGGCCGCACCGTCCGCCTGCTCCAGCGCCGCACAGATGCGATCCTGCAGGTTCATCAGGTAGTCTTTGACGGCAGCCACGTCGGCGGCATCGGGAATCGTGTTCATCAGGAGACTCTCTCAGGCTGAGCGAATGACAGTATCGGTTTGCAGATCCCTGATGATACTGGGATTGCGCTGCGCACCCAAAACCCCGGGCACGATATCGTCCAGGCGATCATGGAAATACTGCTCCACCCGCAGCCGGGTGCGCGCTGCCGGCCGGCCGGCCGGGTTCGCCGAGGTGGAGACCAGCGGGCCGGCGGCGGCGGTCAGTTGCCGAATCAGTGGATGATCGCTGACCCGCAGGGCGACAGTGGCGTGATTACCGGTGATCCACGGTGGCAGACGGCCCTGATGTGGCACCAGCCAGGTATTGGGCCCCGGCCAGGACAGCTGCAACTTGGCCAGCTGACTGTGGGGTAGATCCCATAGCAGGAAATCGAACTGCTCGGCACTGCCGGCGACCAGGATCAACCCCTTTTCCACCGGCCGCTGCTTGAGCCAGAGCAACCGCTCTACCGCCTCGGCCTTCCAGGGATCGCAGCCCAGCCCCCAGACGGCCTCGGTCGGATAGGCGATCACCCCTCCGGCCTGCAGCACCCGCCGTACCTGCCCCAACCGCCAACCCGCCAGCATAGTCCACCTCTCTGATTTGCGAGAGGCGACATTAGCCGAGCCAGCGGCCAGGCTCAAGGAAAGTATTGGCGGTCAACCCATTCCGGCCAGATCGCCGCTGCGCGAATAGCCCTGGGGCGTATGTTGCACAACGCCGCTCAATTCGAGTTCCAGCAGCCCCTGCAGCACCTGGTGAACCGGCAGGTTGCTCTGCATGGCGAGCCAATCGGCGGTCACCGGATCGTGACCGATCCAGCGCCACAGGGGATGCCGGACCTGCTCGCTGGCCGCGCACTGATCCGCCGCGGCAATCGCCTCGCGCAGCGGCAAGCGCAACACCCTGAGGATATCCGCGGTGGTTTCCACCAGCGTGGCGCCGTCGCGCAGCAGACGGTGACAGCCGCGGGCCTGCGGGTTGTGGATCGAACCGGGCATGGCGAGCACTTCGCGGTTCTGCTCCATCGCCAGTCGGGCGGTGATCAGTGAACCGCTGTTGAGACTGGCCTCCACCACCAGAGTGCCCAGGCTCAGGCCGCTGATGATGCGATTGCGCAGCGGAAACAGGCCCGCGTGGGGTGCGGTGTGCGGCGGCTGTTCGGAGACCAGAGCACCGCCGGCGTCGAGAATATTCTCGGCCAGGCGGCGGTGGCGGCGCGGGTAGCAGTTGTCCAGCCCGGTGCCCCAGACCGCGATGGTCTGCCCGCCCGCATCCAGCGCGCCCTGGTGCGCAGCGCCGTCAATCCCCAGTGCCATGCCGCTGGTGATGATCAGCCCACTGTCAGCGAGACTGCGGCCAAAGGCCCGGGCGGTGGCCGCCCCCTGGGGGCCGGGATGGCGGGTACCGACCATGGCCAGCTGCGGGTCCGCCAGCAGCGCCGGCTCGCCCTGTACAAACAGCACCAGCGGTGGATCGGTGATTTCACGCAGCAGGGGTGGATAGGCCGCATCGTCGAAGGTCAGCAGATGGCAGCCCGGTTGCTGCAACCATCGCCGACTCTGCTCAATACGCTCCAGCACCGGGCTGTCGCCCTGCTGATATTGCACAATGGCGTTCTGGGTGCGCAGGGCCAGACCCAGACTGCCGAGAGTCAGCACGTCGGCGTCGAGTATGCGGGTGGGATCGGGATGCTGGTCGAGCAGCTCACGGCGTACGGCCGGGCCCAGCCCGAGCATGCTCAGGGCCAGCCAGGCTTGCCGGCGGGCAGTCAGATTGCGGGGCATGGGTTCAGCCTTCTGCGCAGAGAATGAAGGACTGAGAACAGCACGACCGCGCCGCCCGATTCGGGCGGCGCGGTCGATCATCAGGGATTGCGGACCTTGTCCATGATCGCCAGCTGGCGCTGGGCATTGAGCACGATGCCGTAGCTCATGCGGTCGTAG
>DXBL01000171.1 GCA_019116555.1 Candidatus Pseudomonas excrementavium | reverse complement strand
AAGGCGAAGGATCCATCGGCCGCTCCGAGTACACCGGAACGCTGGATCCTCGGCCTGCGCCGAGGATGACAATATGGGGGAGTGAGGATGACAATATGGGGGAGTGAGGATGACGGTATGGAGGGTGGGAGCGAGGATGGCAATATGGAGGGCATGGAGCAAAGACGAGGGTAAGGGGGCATTGATGGTGTGGAGCGAAGATGGCGGTGGGGCAAGATGATAGGCGAAGAGGGCGGAGCTATGTGGGCCGCATTTCAATAGGGAAAATACGACTCCAGCTCAGTGATCCGCTGGGCAGCCCGGGTCTGCATACAGCCGAGATAGACGGCGGTGCGGATACTGCCACCGGCATACAGGGCGAACTGGGCATCGCAGTCAGCCTTGCGGAAGTCGATCCACAAACGCTGGGCCGTGCGCACCTGCTCTTGCACCGAGACAGGGTCCAGACCGCCATCCAGCTCGGCAAGCCGTTCCATCAGTTGCTGATACACCGCATTCAGCTGCGCCTCGGTCTGCTCCTGCTGCGCCGCGGCACAGGTATTGATCTCCATGGTGGTCAGGGCGTTGCTGCAGTCGTCTGCGGCCGCAGGCTCTTCGGCATCGCTGCAGCCGGCCAGGAGCATGAGTAGAGGCAGCGTTTTGAAAGCCTTCATGTAGTAACCCTGTGGTTGGGTAGTTGATCAGTTGCAGCCGTGGTTGAAACGGGACAAAGCATGTCTGGATAGAACAGAAGACAGCCAGCACACGTATCCGCGAGCAGCAGGTCCCATATCGATGATGGCTGGTCGGTACTACTTTGCCATTCACACAAAGGAGTGAGTTTGGTGCTGCTAACCTGTTGATTGATTTCGAAATATATCCTTTGTCGAGGATGTTTATAACCAGCCGTGCGATTAATTTAACCCATGCGGGTGAACTTGCCTGTACGCCATTGACGCAGTCAACAGTAACTAAAATACTTGCCCGCTGTTGATGGAAGTTCTCATCCGGGACATCAACATGACGCGTTATATGCAAGTAACAATAAATTGAAAATAGTTTCCTGGAGTAATAATGATCAATAAAAATCTATCCCAATCGCTGCTCGCCATGATGGCAGCAGGCGCGCTGCTGCTGTCCTCCTCTGCCTTTGCGACCAACCCGCCGACTGATGGATCACCGACCGATCCTGGCCAATCCTACGAACGCGGACCTGATCCCAGCGTTGCCTTCCTCGAAGCCTCCACTGGTCCCTACAGTGTGCGCACCAGTCGGGTTTCCCGCCTGGTCAGCGGCTTCGGTGGCGGTACCATCCATTACCCCACGGGCACCACCGGCACCATGGCCGCCATCGTGGTGATTCCAGGCTTCGTATCCGCCGAATCCTCCATCGACTGGTGGGGGCCGAAACTGGCCTCCCATGGCTTCGTGGTCATGACCATCGATACCAACACCGGTTTCGATCAACCGCCGAGCCGCGCTCGTCAGATCAACAGTGCGCTGGACTACCTGGTTGACCAGAACTCCCGCCGGACCAGCCCGGTGAACGGCATGATCGATACCGAGCGTCTGGGCGTGATCGGCTGGTCGATGGGCGGTGGCGGCACGCTGCGCGTGGCCAGCGAAGGTCGGATCAAGGCAGCCATTCCGCTGGCGCCGTGGGACACCACGCGCTTCAGCGGGGTACAGGCACCGACCCTGATCTTCGCCTGTGAGTCCGATCTCATCGCTCCGGTGCGCAGCCACGCGTCGCCGTTCTACAACCAGTTGCCGAACGACATCGACAAGGCCTATGTCGAGATCAACAACGGTTCGCACTACTGCGCCAATGGGGGTGGTTTGAACAATGACGTACTCAGCCGCTTCGGGGTGTCGTGGATGAAACGCTTCCTGGACAACGATACGCGCTACAGCCAGTTCCTGTGTGGCCCGAATCACGAGTCCGACCGCAACATCTCCGAGTACCGCGGCAACTGCCCGTACTGATCGGCAGCAGGTAGTACAGGTAGTAATAGAAGCCGACCGTTCGAGGTCGGCTTCTTACCATGCGAAAGCGGCATCAGCGGCAGAACCCGAAGCCGCCGCCATCGAAGTGAAAGTGATTCTCGTGGGGCTGGTTGTAATCGGGCCCCAGCACCGTGCCGAAGTAGCCGCAGGCGGCATCATGTGTCTCCTTGAGGAAGGCTGACTTATATGCGGCATCTTCATCATCCCAATGCTGCAGCACAGACACCTGTTGCCCGTTCTCGAAACGAAAGCCCGCCACGTCGAACGCATTGGCCGTCGCATGCTGGCTGCGCGGGGCGCCCTCACGATGGTAGATATTGCGACAGGCGAAGCTGCCCAGATGATCGACCCGCACCAGTGGACTATCCAGATGCTGTTGCGCCAGAGGCTGGAGCTGTTGGCGCTCGAACATGACCCAGGCCACAGCCAGAGAGCAGGTCACCGTGAAGCTGGAGCTGAAACGCACTCCGGTACGGCTGACCCGTACGACGTTGGTCAGCGGGCAGCCGGCGACCGGCGTGTAGTCGTCCAGCGCCAGGTAGTCGACGGCGCCTTCAGGGGCCGTCTCCAGCACCGCCAGGCATTGTTGCGGATCGTCCTTGAGTTGAGACAGCTTCCATTTGCTCACCACCGTCATCGGATGGTCGATGGCCAGCGGTTGCCAGGGGTGCCAGTGGGGTGGAATGTGATCCCAGGGCCGGGTCAATACAGCCGCGGCGATGATCCCCAGGACCAGCAGCCATTTCAAAAGACGAAGCAGGGCGGTCTTGATAGCGAGTCTCCTGATTATTCCGTAAAACCGCTGGCGCGCTACTCCTGCACCAGTGAGCGGATGATACGCGCCGGGTTGCCCGCAACCAGGACATCGGCCGGCACGTCCTTGACCACCACGCTGCCGGCGCCGACCACCGAGCGCGGGCCGATGCTGACACCCGGGCAGATGATGGCCCCGCCGCCGATCCAGACGTCATCGCCAATGCTGACCGGGCGGGCATACTCCAGGCCGCTGCGCCGTTCGGCGGCAGCCATCGGATGCAGCGGGGTATAGATCTGCACCGCCGGCCCAAGCAGCACGTTGTCGCCGATGTTGACCCTGGCCACATCGAGAATCACGCAATTGACGTTGAAATAGACATTGCGACCCAAGTTGATATTCCAGCCGTAATCGCAGAAGAAGGGCGGCGTGACATAGGCGTCGGTCGGGGCGCGGAACAGCTGCGCCAGCAGGTCGGCGCGTTCGGCGTTGGCACCCGGTGGCAACGCGACCAACACCTGGGAGAGCTCGCGGGCGCGCAGCCGATCCGCCACCAGCTCCGGGTCCTGTCCATCGTACAATTCACCGGCCAGCATCCTGGTCTTTTCACTCGGCATGGATGATCCCCCGTTCTGATGGTTGATAATTCAGACCAGAGCGGCTGCGGAAAGTGCAGGCTCTGCGAGGATTGCCGGCCCCGAAAGCGCCTGATTCTGTTATGGTTGCCATCCTGTTTTTGCTTGCCGGGAAATGCCCCCATGTCCGCTGTAGAGCCCATTACCTTCGCGGGAACCGAGACCCTGAGTCTGCGCCAGCTGGATGAGCTGAATGGTCTGCCCAAAGGCACCAACTTCCGCTGGTTCAAGCTTTGCGAGGTTGATCTTGTCGAGGGCACGGATTATTTCCTGCTGCCTGCCGAGGATTACTGCGAGTTGATCGATGAGCTCAAGGCCGAAGGCCGGATCTATCCCAGCACCCGTCATCTGCTGTTGCTGACCCGCCGGGGTTATCAGCAGTTGCGTCAACGATCGCAGAGCTGAACGCCCCCATGTTTTTCGAACTTTTCGCCGTCATGGCCCCCGTATTGATCGTGGCCGGCATCGGTTACGGCTGGGCCCGCTCCGGCCAGGCTTACCCGACCGAATTCGTCACCCGTCTGGTGCTCAATATCAGTACGCCGTGCCTGGTACTCTCGACCTTGAGCCGCGCCGAGGTGGATCTGGAGGTGTTCGGCCAGATGGCGCTGGGCTGCGTGGTGATCACCCTGCTGATGGCGGTTGTCGGCTGGGTGCTGAGCCGGACGATCAATGCCGACCCCAAGGTACTGGTGCCGGCTTACATGTTTCCCAATACCGGCAACATGGGGTTGCCGATCAGCCTGTACGCCTTTGGCGAGCCGGGGCTGGCGCTGGCAGTGGCGTTCTTCGTGGTGCTCTCGGTGGGGCACTTCAGTGTGGGAATGATTCTGTCGGGCGCAGCGGAATCCTGGCGGCGACTGTTGCTTAACCCGGTGATTCTCAGCCTGGGCGTAGCGCTGGTGGTCCTGTTGCTGGACCTGCAGCTGCCGCGCTGGCTGGGTAATACCATCGACCTGTTGGGCAGCCTGAGCATTCCCATGATGTTGCTGACCCTGGGCGTATCCCTGGCCAGCATCCGGCCCAAGCAGGTAGGGAAGGGCATGGCGCTCGGCGGTCTGCGCATGCTCTGCGGTGGCGCTATCGGCTGGGGGATTGCCCTGGCGCTGAATCTGCCGCCATTGGCCCAGGGTGTGCTGGTGCTGCAGGCGGCGATGCCAGTGGCGGTATTCAACTACCTGTTCGCGGTCAAGGCCAACCGGTCGCCGGAAACCGTCGCCAGCCTGGTCATCTGTTCGACCCTGCTGTCCTTCATATTCATCCCGCTGCTGTTGATCTGGTGGTTGCCGGCGGCTGGCTGAGGGCAGTTGCCCGGCAGAGGGCACTGCGGGGTTTCTTATTATTGCAACAGGAAACCCGCCGCCTTGCCCTCGAACACTACCAATCGGGCCAGGGTATCATCGCCGCCATCGGCAAAGCTGATCTTCCAGATTTCCACCCGATAACCCTGCTGGTTCAGATGGGTGAGATAGTCCGCTTCATAGCCCTGGTCGACCCGCTCGGTCATGGCGTCAGTCACTCGATCGAATTCCGCTTCGGGAATGCCCGCCTGGAAATCCTTGGTGCCCAGCGCGCTGAACTGTTGGTAATCCTCCGCGGCGACTGCGCTCAGCAGGCTGGATAGCAGATGACGCGCCTCCGGCGGTTCATTGTCGGCCCAGGCCGCTGTCGGCAGGAGAACGGCAGCGATCAGGGCACAACGCAGCATTGATGACTTCATGGTTTCAGCTCCGGTCATGCGGGTGTACTGCCGAAGTATAGTCAGAGCACCTGCACATACCTAACGGAGGAAATGATCGACCGGTGGCGTGTTGCGGCTATGGCGCGGTGCAGGGCAGCGCGGCTAGAATACGCGACGTTTTTTTCCTGACACCATGGCCTTCGATGACTGACACCGTAACCCCCACCAAGAACAGCGCCCCCAGTGTAGGATTCATATCACTGGGGTGCCCGAAAGCGCTCGTAGACTCCGAACGCATCCTTACCCAGCTGCGCACCGAAGGTTACCAGGTGGTGCCGACCTACGAAGGTGCGGACGTGGTGGTGGTCAACACCTGCGGCTTCATCGACTCGGCCAAGGCCGAGTCCCTGGACGCCATTGGCGAGGCGATTGCCGAGAATGGCCGGGTCATCGTCACCGGCTGCATGGGCGTCGAGGAAGGCACCATTCGCGATGTGCACCCCAGCGTACTGGCGGTGACCGGCCCGCAACAGTACGAGCAGGTGGTCAATGCGGTGCACGAAGTGGTTCCGCCGAAGACCGATCACAATCCGCTGATCGACCTGGTGCCGCCGCAGGGTATCAAGCTGACTCCGCGTCACTATGCCTATCTGAAGATTTCCGAAGGCTGCAATCACAGCTGCAGTTTCTGCATCATTCCGTCGATGCGCGGCAAGCTGGTCAGCCGCCCCGTTGGCGAGGTGCTGAGTGAGGCCGAGCGGCTGGTCAAGTCGGGCGTCAAGGAGCTGCTGGTCATCTCCCAGGACACCAGCGCCTACGGCGTGGATATCAAATACCGCACCGGTTTCTGGAATGGCCGCCCGGTCAAGTCGCGTATGACCGAAATGTGCGAGGCCCTCAGCGAGCTGGGCGTCTGGGTGCGTCTGCATTATGTCTATCCCTACCCCCATGTGGATGAGCTGATCCCCTTGATGGCCGAGGGCAAGATCCTGCCCTACCTGGATATTCCCTTCCAGCATGCCAGTCCGACAGTGCTCAAGGCCATGAAGCGTCCAGCCTTCGAAGACAAGACCCTGGCCCGCATCCGCAAGTGGCGCGAGATCTGCCCCGAGCTGACCATCCGCTCGACCTTCATTGTCGGCTTTCCCGGCGAAACCGAGGAAGACTTCCAGTATCTGCTCGACTGGCTGACCGAAGCGCAGCTGGATCGGGTCGGCTGCTTCCAGTACTCCCCGGTGGATGGCGCCCCCGCGGAAGAACTGGGCCTGGACGCCGTGCCGGATGAGGTCAAGCAGGACCGTTGGGACCGCTTCATGGCCCATCAGCAGGCCATTTCCACCGCCCGCCTGCAACTGAAGATCGGCAAGACCATCCAGGTGCTGATCGATGAAGTGGACGAGGAAGGCCCCATCGCCCGCTCCATGGCCGATGCGCCGGAAATCGATGGCAACGTCTATATCGACAGCGACGAGCCGCTGCAGCCGGGCGATATCGTCCAGGTGCGGATCACTGCCGCCGATGAATATGATCTCTGGGCCGAGCTGGTCTGAACCGAATACACCGGGGCCCATGGCCCCGGTTCTCGTTGTGCCTGTCGAACAAACGTGCAGATTCTGTGCACCTGAGGCGGGAACGACAGTCCAACCTGTATACACTGCAGTTCAGTTTACCCAGGAGGACACCATGGCGATGTTAACCAGCTACTCGGAACAGGCCCCTTCCCGTGCTGAGGTCGATGCGCTCAAGGGCGCCACCCTGCTTGAATTCGGCACCGATTGGTGCGGGCACTGCCAGTCAGCACAGCCATATTTGACCAAGGCGTTCGCTGATCACCAGGATCTGCGGCACCTGAAAATCGAAGACGGACCGGGACGTGCGCTGGGTCGGTCTTTCCGGGTCAAGCTGTGGCCGACGCTGATCTTCATGCGTGACGGGGAGGAAGTCGAACGCCTGGTGCGGCCGGTGGATGCCGAGCCTATTCGCCAGGCCATGGACAGAATCGATCCCTGAGCCCGGGCCACTCGGCCCATGGTCAATTATAGGTCCCGCTGATAATCCTGCTCTGGCATGGCCTTTTCTCACAGTGGCGGGCAGACTGATGTCCATGATCCATGAGTTGAGAACAAGGCATACCATGACTGAACAGGCATTGCAGGACCTCCTCTCGCCCCACGGCGTATGTTATGGCTGTGGCGGCGGCAACCCGCACGGGCTGCACATCAAGAGCTACTGGGATAAGGACGGCGTACATGTGATTGCCAGACACCTGCCGGAGGCCAAGTATTGCGGCTGGCCGGACCTGGTCTATGGCGGGCTGCTGGCCATGCTGGTGGATTGTCACTCCAACTGGACGGCAATGGCTTATCATCTGCGTGCAGAACAAGCCCTGGGTAATGACCCGACGGCCATCAACTGCGTGACCGGCGACCTGGGCATCAAGTACATCAAACCGACCCCGATGGGTGTGGAATTGACGCTGCGTGCCCGGGTGGATGGTCCGCTCGAGCGCAAGAGTCGCATTATCTGCGAGATCTACGCCGGCGATGTGTTGACCGCCCTCGGTGATTCGACCTTTGTGCGAGTGGATGCCAGCGAGCTGGCGAATCAGGCGCATGGGCGGACGTGATGCAGCATCAGGTGGGCGAACCAAGACGTGAAGGCGGTCTTTACCAACCCCACCAGCGCTGAACACTCAGCATACCCTGCCATATCTTTCCCAGCAGGGAAGGGAAGAGCCGGGGTGCGATGAAGGCGATCAGCGCGAACAGCACAATGCAGCTGATCAGATAACCGCTGCCAATAAAGCCGTTCCAGAACAATGCCAGATGCTTGTTGACCCCCAGCCAGATGAGGGCGGCCGTGGGTACCGAGAATAACAACGATGAAAGAACCGCCATCAATCTCGATTCAAGGGTGTGCTGGGGAGTGCGTGTTCTCGTCATCCGATGACCTCCGTGTGTGTCCGTTCAATCTTACCGCCTCTTGCGCCGCAACCGGTCCAGCAATACACCACGCTCACGCCAGGAGGCTATCTGCCGGTCGAGAAAGAGGAGGTAGGTGCGCCGCCGGGCGCGTCTTCTGCGGGATTTTCGACGCATGCGGGAGCGCCGTACATTTGCCATACCATTGTTGCCTTATTGTTGGTCAGGATGTCAGTGATCAGGATGCGCCCTGCGGGAGTCGCTCCCGCAGGGCATGGCACGTTCAACGCTCCTTGATTTCGCGCACATCGCCCTGCGGGATCTGATTATCGCGGCCGCTGTGGTCCTCGTATTCGATCATACCGGTGTCGTCGTCGATTTCCGGCTTGTCGTCGGCCTCAATGATCTGTCCATCGCTGGTGCGAATCAAGTGGTCGTTGGAGCAGCCGACCAGGGCAAACATTCCAGAGATGCAGAACGCGGCAATCAACCATTTCTTCATGTCGTAACCCTCTTGTTTGCGTAATCTTTTCATGGCAAGTACAGAATTTGTGACAAGAATTTGCTCTTACCGGTTCCGGTTGTTTTCCCACAGGCATAAAAAACCCCGCACAGGGCGGGGTTCTTTCACTGATTACGAATAATCAGATTTCGGTCACCGGAATGCTGGCAGCAGCTTTCTGGTAGGACGCGATTTCGTTGAAGTTCATGTAGCGATAGACCTCGGCAGACATGCTGTTGAGGTCGGCGGCGTAGGTCATGTACTCATCAACGCTTGGCAGGCGGCCCAGGATCGCGGCAACCGAAGCCAGTTCGGCGGACGCGAGGAAGACGTCGGCACCATCACCCAGGCGGTTCGGGAAGTTCCGCGTGGAAGTGGAAACCGCAGTCGACTTGGCGGCGATGCGTGCCTGGTTACCCATGCACAGCGAGCAGCCGGGCATTTCCATGCGCGCGCCGGCCTTGCCGTAGATGCCGTAGTAGCCTTCCTCGGTCAGCATCCACTGGTCCATCTTGGTCGGCGGAGCCAGCCACAGACGGGTCGGCAGGGCGTCCTTGTTCTTCTCCAGCAGTTTGCCGGCGGCGCGGAAGTGACCGATGTTGGTCATGCACGAGCCGATGAACACTTCGTCGATCTGGCGGCCGACGACGTCGGACAGCAGACGGGCGTCGTCTGGATCGTTCGGCGCACACAGGATCGGCTCCTTGATGTCGGCCAGGTCGATCTCGATCACCGCAGCGTACTCGGCGTCGGCATCGGCTTCCATCAGTTCCGGCTTGGCCAGCCAGGCTTCCATGGCCTGGGCGCGACGCTCCAGGGTGCGAGCATCATCGTAACCTTCGGCAATCATCCAGCGCAGCAGGGTTATGTTGGACTTCAGGTACTCGGCGATGGCGTCTTCCGGCAGTTTGATGGTGCAACCGGCAGCCGAACGCTCGGCGGAAGCGTCGGACAGCTCGAACGCCTGCTCGACGGTCAGACCGCTCAGGCCTTCGATCTCGAGAATGCGGCCGGAGAAGATGTTCTTCTTGCCTTTCTTCTCGACGGTCAGCAGGCCTTCCTGGATGGCGTAGTAGGGGATGGCATGAACCAGGTCACGCAGGGTGATGCCAGGCTGCA
>DXBL01000170.1 GCA_019116555.1 Candidatus Pseudomonas excrementavium | reverse complement strand
GGGCTATCCAAGTTTCCCTGAGAGGCTGATACATGCTACTCAATCTATTCAATGAGATGCGCGCAGCGAAGGTGCCGGTATCGGTGCGTGAGCTGCTGGATCTGATCAATGCGCTGAAGAACCACGTCGTGTTCGCCGACATGGACGAGTTCTACTATCTGGCGCGCACGGTGATGGTCAAGGACGAGCGTCACTTCGACAAGTTCGACCGTGCCTTTGGCGCCTACTTCAATGGCCTGCAGGATTTGAACGAGTTGCTGGAGGCGCTGATCCCCGAAGACTGGCTGCGCAAGGAATTCGAACGCCTGCTGACCGATGAAGAGCGTGAGCAGATCCAGTCGCTCGGCGGGCTGGACAAGCTGATCGAAGAGTTCAAGAAGCGCCTCGAGGAGCAGAAGGAACGCCATGCCGGCGGCAACAAGTGGATCGGTACCGGCGGCACCAGCCCCTTCGGTTCCGGTGGCTATAACCCCATGGGCGTTCGCGTTGGTGATGCCGGCAAACGCCAGGGCCGGGCGGCCAAGGTGTGGGAGCAGCGCGAATACAAGAACCTGGATGATCAGGTGGAACTGGGCACGCGCAATATCAAGGTCGCCCTGCGCCGCCTGCGCAAGTTCGCCCGTACCGGCGCCGCGGAAGAACTGGATATCGACGGGACCATCGATCACACCGCCCGTGATGGCGGGCTGCTGAACATCCAGATGCGGCCGGAGCGGCGCAATGCGGTCAAGTTGCTGCTGCTGTTCGATATCGGCGGCTCGATGGATTCCCACATCAAGGTCTGCGAAGAACTGTTCTCCGCCTGCCGGACCGAGTTCAAACATCTGGAGTATTTCTACTTCCACAACTGCCTGTACGAATCGGTATGGAAAGATAATATGCGCCGCACCAACGAGCGCATCCCGACCATGGATCTGCTGCACAAATATGGTCCGGACTACAAGGTAGTGATCGTTGGCGATGCGGCCATGGCGCCCTACGAAATCACCCAGCCCGGTGGCAGCGTCGAACACTGGAACGAAGAGGCCGGCCACGTCTGGATCACCCGCATGCGCGAGAAATATCCCAAGATGATCTGGATCAACCCCTATCCCAAGGACGCCTGGGGCTACACCACCTCGACCCGTATCATCCAGGACCTGATGGAGGATCATATGTATCCCCTGACGCTGGAGGGGCTTGAGGAAGGGATGCGGTATCTGAGCAAGTAAGTGTCGGGTTCTCGGGCATTGTGGTTGTGGTTGTAGGTGCCTGGCAACCGCGAGCCTACAGGGAAGTATTCACGGCGTGTCTGCATGGCCCGACCGGCAAATGCTGTCTTCGCGCTAAACTTTCCGCCAATGCTCTAAAGCGCAATCAGATTATAGGAGCCATTACGTGCAATTGAAGCCAGGCCGCTACCGCCATTATAAAGGTAAGGACTACCGGGTGATCGGCATCGCACGACATTCCGAAACAGAAGAGCCGTTAGTGGTCTACCGTACCTTATATGGCGAATTCGACCTTTGGGTGCGGCCGCTGGAGATGTTTACCGAGATGGTCGTCGTCGAAGGCAAAACATATCCACGCTTTACCTTTATCAGCGAAGACGTGTAGGCTCTGGCCCTCCAGACCGCCTGCGCCCCTTGCCAGGCAACGTTGGCGCCTTGTCCTGTCGGGCGGGCCGATTTGATTGATTGAGGAATACTGTTACCCATGGGAAAAGCACTGGTCATTGTGGAGTCACCAGCCAAGGCCAAGACGATCAACAAATATCTTGGCAATGACTTCGTGGTGAAGTCGAGTATCGGACATATCCGCGACCTGCCCACCAGCGGCAGCAGCAAGACCGAAAGCAAGCCCAAGGGTGGACGCAAGGCCGCCTCCGCACCGGAAGTCGACAAGGCCACCAAGGCTCGGATGCAACTGGTCAACCGCATGGGTGTCGATCCCGAAAACGGTTGGAAAGCGCATTACGAAATCCTGCCCGGCAAGGAAAAAGTCATCGACGAACTGCGGCGCCTCGCCAAGGAAGCCGACACCATCTACCTCGCAACGGACTTGGACCGCGAAGGGGAAGCCATCGCCTGGCACCTGCGCGAGTCCATCGGTGGTGACGATAGCCGCTACCGCCGGGTAGTGTTCAACGAGATTACCAAAAAGGCCATCCAGGAAGCCTTCTCCGAACCGGGCGAGCTGGATATGAACCGGGTCAATGCCCAGCAGGCGCGGCGTTTCCTCGACCGTGTGGTGGGTTACATGGTGTCCCCCTTGCTGTGGCAGAAGATCGCCCGTGGCCTCTCCGCCGGCCGGGTGCAATCGGTCGCGGTCAAGCTGATCGTTGATCGCGAGCGGGAAATCCGCGCCTTCATCCCCGAAGAATTCTGGGAAGTGCACGCCAACCTGAATACCCCGAAAAGCGAATCCGTTCGCTTCGAAGTGGTCAGGGAAAATGGCGAAGCCTTCCGACCGCTGAACAAGCAGCAGACCGATCAGGCGCTGGGCCAGTTGCAGGGCGCCGACTACAAGGTGATCAAGCGTGACGCCCGCCCGACCAGCACCAAACCCGGCGCGCCTTTCATTACCTCCACGCTGCAACAGGCTGCCAGCACGCGCCTGGGCTTCAGCGTGAAGAAAACCATGATGATGGCCCAGCGCTTGTATGAGGCGGGCTACATCACCTATATGCGGACCGACTCGACCTTTCTATCGGCTGATGCCGTGAGCATGGCGCGTGGCTATATAGAGAAGAACTTCGGTGCCCAGTATCTGCCTGAAACGCCGAACGTGTATGGCAGCAAGGCCAATGCCCAGGAAGCGCACGAAGCTATCCGCCCTTCTGATGTGAAGCTCAAATCCACCGAGCTCAAGAGCATGGAGCGGGATGCCGAGCGGCTGTATGAGCTGATCTGGCGCCAGTTCGTTGCCTGCCAGATGCCACCGGCCAAGTACCTGTCCACCACTATCACCGTGCAGGCAGGCAACTTCGAGCTGCGTGCGCGTGGCCGCATCCTGCAGTTCGACGGTTTCACCAAGGTGCTGCCGCCGCTGGGCAAGGGTGGTGAAGACGAGGTGCTGCCTGACATGCAGGTGGACAACCAGCTGGAACTGATCAAGCTCGACCCGAAACAGCATTTCACCAAGCCGCCGGCACGTTATTCCGAAGCCAGCCTGGTCAAGGAGCTGGAGAAGCGCGGCATCGGCCGTCCGTCGACCTATGCTTCGATCATCTCCACCATCCAGGAGCGCGGCTACGTCACCCTGAACAACCGGCGGTTCTATGCCGAAAAGATGGGTGACATTGTCATCGAACGGCTCAATGAGAGCTTCCCGAACCTGATGGACTACAGCTTCACCGCCCGCATGGAGGAATCCCTCGATGACGTGGCCCAGGGCGAAGTGGTATGGAAGCAGGTGCTGGACAAGTTCTACGCTGATTTCAGCCTCAAGCTCAAGGCCGCCAGTGCGGCGGACGGAGAGCAGGGCATGCGGGCGAACCTGCCGACGCCAACCGATATCCCCTGTGTCGAGTGTGGCCGGCCGATGATGATCCGTACTGCCTCCACCGGGGTCTTCCTGGGGTGTTCTGGCTATGCGCTGCCGCCAAAGGAACGCTGCAAGGCGACGGTCAACCTGGTGCCCGGCAACGAAGTGGCCGCCGATGACGAGGAAGGCGAATCACGTATTCTGCGCGCCAAGCGCCGTTGCCCGATCTGCAGTACGGCCATGGATAGCTATCTGGTGGATGAGCATCGCAAGCTGCACGTGTGCGGCAACAACCCCGACTGCAGCGGCTTCGAGGTGGAAGAGGGGCAGTTCAAGATCAAGGGGTATGATGGCCCGGTGATCGAATGTGACAAGTGCGGCAGCGAGATGCAGCTCAAGACTGGCCGTTTCGGCAAGTATTTCGGTTGCACCAACAGTGCCTGCAAGAACACCCGCAAACTGTTGAAGAGCGGCGAGGCGGCGCCGCCGAAGATGGACCCGGTATTGATGCCGGAGCTGCGCTGCGAGAAGGTCGATGACGTCTATGTGCTGCGTGACGGCGCCTCGGGTCTGTTCCTGGCTGCCAGCCAGTTCCCCAAGAACCGTGAAACCCGCGCGCCGCTGGTCAAGGAGCTGCTGCCGCACCGCGACGAAATCGACCCGAAATATCACTTCCTGCTGGATGCGCCGGTCGCCGATCCGGATGGCAACCCGACGGTGATTCGCTATAGCCGCAAGAGCAAGGAGCAGTACGTGCAGAGTGAAATCGAAGGCAAGCCCAGTGGCTGGCGCGCATTTCACGATGGCAAGGGCTGGGTGGTGGATGACGGGCGCAAGCCCAAGCGCTGAGCGGAGGCTGCATGGCGAATGAGATCTATACCCGCACCAACCAGGCGCTCTCATTTGCCCGTCTGGCGCTGACATCCTGGGAGGCGGCGGCAGGCGCCGCCGACCTCGGTGCGGTGACTCAGGCGCGTTATCACCGTGAGCATGTCCTGTTCCATGGTTATCGAGCCGTGTTGGCGCTGATCCATGAGGTCGCTGAGCGGTATCGCTGGCCGTTGCTGGATGCGCGCAGCGTCGAGCAGCTGCTGTGCGACGAGTTGGCCGAGCGCTTTCCCGGCCCGGAGCTGGGCGAGTTGACGCAACTGGCGATGGATGATGGCAGTTGGCTGGCTGGTCTGTTACGGGCCTGGGAGCAGCTGTTCGCCCCGATGGCCGTACCTTCGCGGCCGGCCGCCACTGACGAGTTGATTGCCACCACGGCTGTTCTGTCGACGGAGTGGAATATCGACGAGGCGCAGGCGGCGCTGTCGGCGCTGGCTGCACAGGTCGAGCGGTTTCGAGAGGGGATGCAGGAGTGGTGAGCGGTGGTCGGGTCTGGGTGGCTGTGGTACCCTGCGCGGCTTGACTGACAGGAGACGTACTATGCCTTCACCCTTTCTCGAGATCATTGAGCTTGCCGACGGCACAGTCGCTTTGCGCCGCCCGGACGAGGAGGGCAAGCCGTTGTTGACCATCGAGTTCTCCGAAGAGGCGAGGGATTTTCTCCAAGGCAACTATGTGGAAGTGGCCAAGGCGATGATCAGTGCAGGCATGCAGATGGCTGGCCAGATCATGGAAGAGGATCCTGACCTGGAGTTCGACGAGCACCGCGTACTGCATTGATCCAGCCGGGCGAACACCCAGCTGGAGTGATTGCTTTCAAGCCGCGCCGGCACTGCCCAGGCGCACATTGAGGCTGGCGCAATATCCCGAGCGAGCGGCTGCCTCCAGACGTCGACGGGTGCTTGCCAGTGGTGGCAGCCAGCTCACCACCGTATGGCTGTAGCCCAGCCGCAGAATCTCGCAACACAATTCCAGCGTATCCATGCCGTGCTTGGGGCGGATGATGAGTATGCGCTGGGGATCCAGACCCGAGGCCCGCAGCCACTTCTGACTGACCGGCAGCGGCGGGTCGATCAGCGTCAGCCAACCCGGACAGCTGGCCTGGCTCAGATCCCGCAATACCGGTGCCAGCCATTGCAGACACTGGCGCGGGGTGCCGTTCAGGCAGATCTCACTGAAACCGACATTTTCCGGCTCGCTGTCGGGCATCGCTGTACCGCCCAGGCTCTGTGCCTGCAGGCGGGACGACATCATGACCTGGTGCAGCAGGTCGGGTTGGGCGGCTGAACCTTTGTTTCGCGCATACTGCATGGCGTACTCCTTCAGTGGCGTATCACGCCGACGCTCAGACCTTCGATGATCAGTTCCTGTTCGCGCAGATCGACTTCAATGGGCGCGAAATCGGGGTTCTCGGCAATCAGTGACACCTTGCGGCCCTGCTTGTGGAAACGTTTGACCGTGACCTCGTCATCGAGGCGGGCGACCACTACCTGGCCGTTCCTGACTTCGCTGGTGCGGTGCACGGCAAGCAGGTCGCCATCGAGAATGCCGATATCCTTCATGCTCATGCCGCGTACGCGCAACAGATAGTCGGCGCGGGGGCTGAAGAACTCGGGGCTGATGCGGCAGTGATCTTCTATATTCTCCACCGCCAGGATCGGCGCGCCGGCGGCCACCTGGCCGATGACCGGCAGGCCGTCTTCGCGGCTCGCGGCATCGTTGTCGGCCGGCAGTCGGATGCCGCGGGAGGCGCCGGGGATCATCTCGATGGCACCTTTGCGCGCCAGCGCCTTGAGGTGTTCCTCGGCGGCGTTCGGAGAGCGGAAGCCCAGCTCCCGGGCGATCTCGACCCGTGTAGGGGGATAGCCGCTGGCACTCATGTAGTCCTTGAGGAAGGCCAGTACCTGTTGTTGCCGTGCCGTCAGTTTGAGCATTCTTCATTACCTGTCTTTTTATACAGTCATTGGGATTATATACAGTTGTATCCGCAGGGCAAGCCGTTTGATCGGTTTGCTTGCCGGGCCGGCTGTGGTAAAACGTCCGGAGTTGACAGGGAGTTCGTTTGAAACGTATGTTTCAAACAAATGTATTCGGGAGTCATCCGTGGCACAGTCTGAAACAGTCGAGCGCATTCTCGATGTCGCCGAGCAGTTGTTTGCCGAAAAGGGGTTTGCGGAAACCTCGCTGCGTCTGATCACCAGCAAGGCCGGAGTCAATCTGGCGGCGGTGAATTACCATTTCGGTTCCAAGAAGTCTCTCATCCAGGCGGTGTTCACCCGCTTCCTCAATCCCTTCGTCAGCAGCCTGGAGCAGGAGCTCGACCGTAACGAGCAAGCCGGCAATCCAGAGCAGAGCCTGGAGGCGTTGCTGGAGATGCTGGTGCGGCTCGTGCTGGCCGTGAAGCCACGCAGTGGCCACGACCTGTCGACCTTCATGCGCTTGCTGGGCCTGGCGTTCAGTCAGAGCCAGGGCCATCTGCGCAAGTACCTGGGCGAAGTCTACGGCAAGGTCTTCCGGCGCTACATGGGGCTGGTGCTGCGCAGTTCTCCGGAACTGCCGGCGGATGTGCTGTTCTGGCGTGTGCACTTCATGCTGGGCAGTGCGGCATTCACCCTGTCGAGCATGAAGGCGCTCAAGGCCATTGCCGAGGCAGAGTGCGGCGAACGCGCCGGCACCGAGGAGATTCTGAAGCAGATGGTGCCTTTCCTCGCTGCCGGTATGCGGGCCGGCCCACCGCTGTCGGGGGAGGCGGGCAGCCGTTCGCTGGATGCCCTGGAGCCGGTTGCGCCCTAGGACTTACTTCCGGCTGTGTGATCCGCTATCGTGTATTCCTTTGCAGCGGAGTGACCATGCAGCTGGACCTGATCCACATATCCATCGAACAGCAGCTGCTGACCGGTTTCAACGCCGGTCAGCAATTGTGTGAGTATCCGGTATCCACGGCCAGGAACGGTGCCGGAGAGTTGAACGGCAGCGGTTGTACGCCGCGCGGGCGACATCGGGTGCGAGCCCGCATCGGTGCGGATCAGCCGCTGGGCGCGGTCTTCATTGGCAGGCGGCCGACCGGCGAGGTCTGGTCGCCTGAGCTGGCTGCCGCTCACCCGCAGCGTGACTGGATTCTGACCCGCATCCTCTGGCTTTGTGGTGAGGAACCCGGCCGCAATCGTGGTGCCGATCGTGATTCCCAGCGCCGCTACATCTATCTGCACGGTACCGGAGATGATCAGCCGATGGGTATTCCCCTGTCCCATGGCTGCATACGTCTGCGCAATCCGGACATATTGGCCCTGTTCGACATGACCCCGGCCGGGTGCCCGGTGATCATCGAATAACGCCTGTCATCTTCCCAAGGAGCACTTCATTGAAACAAGGCACTTTGATGCTGGACCTGGCCGGCACCTGGCTGACGCCGGAAGACCGTCAGTTGTTGAGACAGCCCGAAGTCGGCGGCATGATCCTGTTCGCCCGCAATACCGAATCCCCGGCCCAGGTGCGTGAGCTGGTCCGCGGCATTCGTGCGCTGCGCCCCGACATGCTGATCGCTATCGACCAGGAAGGCGGGCGGGTGCAGCGTCTGCGACGGGACGTGCTGCGGCTGCCAGCGCTCGGCCGGATTGCCGGGTGCGCTGCTGTGCAGCAGGAACAGCTGGCCGAGGCTGCAGCCTGGTTGATGGCGACCGAGATGCTCGCCTGCGGTATCGATATCAGCTTCGCGCCGGTGCTGGACCTGGATTACGGGCGCAGCCAGGTGATCGGCGACCGCTCCCTGGGCGGTGATCCGCAGCAGGTGAGTCGCCTGGGCAAGGCCTATATCCAAGGGCTGCAGCAGGCCGGCATGGCGGCGACCGGCAAGCATTTCCCCGGCCACGGCTGGGCGGAAGCGGATTCGCATTTCGACCTGCCGGTAGATGAACGCAGCGAGGCGGCGATCCGGGAATCGGATCTGCAACCCTTCGTGACGCTGGCCCCGTTACTGGATGGGATCATGCCGGCGCACGTGGTCTATCCGGCGGTGGACAGTCTGCCCGCCGGTTTTTCCCGGCGTTGGTTGCAGGACATCCTGCGCGCTGAGCTGGGCTTTCGCGGGGTAATCTTCAGCGATGATCTGACCATGGCCGGTGCCCATGCGGTGGGCGGCATGGCGGAGCGGGTCGATGCGGCGCTGGCGTCCGGTTGCGACATGCTGCTGGTATGCAATGATCGCGCTGCGGCCGAGCAGGCGCTGGTGCATGCCCAGCAGATTGGCATGCACCCATCGCTGCGGGCGCGGGGCATGTTGGCCAGGAGCAACCCCGGTATCGATTACAAGGCCCAGCCGCGGTGGCGGCAGTCGGTCGAATTATTGCGAGGCGCCGAGCTGTTGTAACGGGAGGCTGGGGCCATCGCCCGTCAGTGCGATGGGTAATGTTCCCGTATCAAGGACGCTCGGAGTTTATGGGCGCTTTCCTTTGCTGGCGCTGGGTACCTGTTGCAGCCGTTCTACCAGGGCTTCGACGGTATTCAGGCGCAGCGCCGCGGTGCCCATGGGCGCGCTGAAGCGGAATACGCTGCCGCCATCCAGTCGGTAGCGTTGCGGGTTGTCCTGGATCAGGCGGATCAGCGTCAGCGGATCGACGCTGGTATCGGCAGCGAACTCGACGCGGCCATGCTCCGGGCCAACATCGATCTTGACGATACCCAGCGGTGCGCAGCGCAGTTTCAGCGCGGTGACCCGGAACAGGGTTTTCACCTGTTCGGGCAGCAGGCCGAAGCGATCGATCATTTCCACCTGCAGGTCTTTCAGATCGTCATCGTTGTTGGCATTGGCGATACGTTTGTACAGGGTCAGGCGTGCATGCACGTCCGGCAGGTAGTCGTCCGGGATCAGTGCCGGCAGGCGCAGGTTGATATCCGGGCCGCCGCTGAGCGGATTCTCCAATTCCGGTTGCTTGCCTTGCTGGATGGCCTTGATCGCCCGCTCCAGCATATCCATGTACAGGGTGAAGCCGACCGCCTGGATCTGTCCGCTCTGGCCTTCGCCGAGCAATTCGCCGGCACCGCGGATCTCCAGGTCGTGGGTGGCCAGGGTGAAGCCGGCCCCCAGATCCTGCGCGGCGGCAATGGCTTCCAGGCGCTTCTCCGCATCGCCGGTGAGCTTGCGTCCGGCCGGGGTCAGCAGGTAGGCATAGGCCTGGTGGTGACTGCGGCCGACCCGTCCGCGCAACTGGTGCAGCTGCGCCAGGCCGAACTTGTCGGCGCGCTCGATGATGATGGTATTGGCGCTGGGCACGTCGATGCCGGTCTCGATGATGGTCGAGGTCACCAGGATATTGAAGCGGCGATGGTAGAAGTCGCGCATCACCTGTTCCAGCGCCCGTTCCGGCATCTGCCCGTGGCTGATGCCGATGCGCGCTTCCGGTACCAGCTCCGCCAGGTCGGCTGCGCATTTCTCGATGGTTTCCACTTCGTTGTGCAGGAAGTACACCTGGCCGCCGCGCAGCAGTTCGCGCAATATCGCTTCCTTGATCACTGCCGGCTGCTGCTGCATGACGAAGGTCTTGACCGACAGTCGCCGTGCCGGCGGGGTGGCGATGATCGACAGGTCGCGCATGCCGGTCATGGCCATGTTCAACGTGCGCGGGATTGGCGTAGCAGTGAGGTTGAGGATATCCACTTCACTGCGCAGGGCCTTGAGACGTTCCTTCTGGCGCACGCCGAAGCGGTGTTCCTCGTCGATGATCACCAGGCCCAGGTCCTTGAATTGCACATCACTCTGCAACAATTTGTGGGTGCCGATCATGATGTCGATCTTGCCGTCGGCCAGGTCCTGGGTGGCCGCCTTGACTTCCTTGGCGGAGCGGAAGCGGGAAATGACCTCGACCTTGACCGGCCAGTCGGCGAAGCGATCCTTGAAGCTGTTGTAATGCTGCTGGGCAAGCAGGGTGGTGGGCACCAGTACGGCGACCTGCTTGCCGCTGTGTACAGCGAGGAAGGCGGCGCGCATGGCGACTTCGGTTTTGCCGAAGCCGACATCGCCGCAGACCAGACGGTCCATCGGTTGTGCCCCGGTCATGTCTTTCATCACGGCGTCGATGGCGGCCTGCTGGTCGGCGGTTTCCTCGAAGGGGAAGGCGTCGGCGAAGGTCTGGTAGTCCTGTTCCGGCTGGCTGAAACTGAAGCCCTTGCGCGCGGCCCGGCGGGCGTACACGTCCAGCAGCTCGGCGGCCACATCGCGAACCTTTTCCGCCGCTTTGCGCCGAGCCTTCTGCCATTGCTCGGAGCCGAGCCGGTGCAGCGGGGCGTGGTCATCATCGGCACCGGTATAGCGGGCGATGATGTGCAGGTTCGCCACCGGTACATAGAGTGTGGCCTCATCGGCGTACTCGAGCTTGAGGAACTCTGCTTCCTGGCCTTCCACGCTCAGGTTGACCAGGCCGCGATAGCGACCCACGCCATGATCGATAT
>DXBL01000018.1 GCA_019116555.1 Candidatus Pseudomonas excrementavium | reverse complement strand
GAGCCCACCGGGTGACCCTGGGCGCAGGCACCGCCGAAGATGTTGACCTTGCTGTGGTCCAGACCGTGTTCACGCATGGCCAGCATGGTGACCATGGCGAAGGCCTCATTGATTTCGAACAGATCGACATCATCCTTGCTCCAACCGATCTTGTTGAACAGGTTGGTCATGGCGCCGACCGGGGCGAGCGTGAATTCGCTCGGGTCCTGGCTCTGGGTGGCATGGCCGACGATGCGGGCCAGCGGCTGAAGGCCGCGACGCTTGGCTTCGGACTCGGTCATCAGCAGCAGGGCACTGGCACCATCGGAGATCGAGCTGGCGTTGGCGGCGGTGATGCTGCCGTCCGTGGCGAAGGCCGGACGCAGGCCGGGAATCTTCTCGATATTGGCGTTGTGCGGCTGCTCGTCATCCTTGACCACCACCTCACCCTTGCGCGAGGCCACGGTCACCGGAACGATCTCGGTGTTCAGCGCGCCGCTGTCGATGGCCTTCTTGGCCCGGGTCAGGGATTCGATGGCGTAGGCGTCCATGTCTTCACGGGTCAGTCCGTACCTGGTTGCGGTTTCCTGGGCGAAGGAGCCCATCAGTCGACCGGTTTCGGCATCTTCCAGGCCGTCGAGGAACATGTGGTCCTTGATTTCGCCATGGCCCATGCGCAGCCCGCCGCGGGCCTTCTCGATAACGTAGGGGACATTGGACATGCTCTCCATGCCGCCAGCGAGCATGATCTGGTTGGAGCCGGCCTTGAGCATATCGGTCGCCATCATCACCGCCTTCATGCCCGAACCGCACAGCTTGTTGATGGTGGTGCAGCCGGTGGCGCTGGGCAGCCCGGCCTTGAGGCTGGCCTGGCGTGCGGGGCCCTGCTTGAGGCCGGCCGGCAGTACGCAACCCATGATCACTTCCTCGACATCCGCCGGGGCGATGCCGGCCCGGGCTACCGCCTCGCGAATGACCAGAGCGCCAAGGTCCACGGCCGACACACTCGACAGGCTCCCCTGAAAACCACCCATGGGCGTACGGACGCCGCTGACAATGACGATGTTCTCCGACATGTTGACTCCTGGAAATATGACTGATTATTTATTCGTGGTCATCAAGCGACTTTATACGCGCTTTAAACCCTTATTGTCGACTGCGAACCTTTGTATGATCGGGATACACAAGAGCCATGGTTGTCCTGCGGCGCTGTCGCTATATTGAATGCAGAACCGCGGGGCAGACCCCGGCAAGCCAACAACAAGAAGGTCGTATCATGCTGAATACACGGATTTTACCGCCCACCGAGCAGGCCCATTCCACGCCGTTGCTGATCAAGAATCTGTTGCTGTCGGGGGTACGCTACGAAGCCTCGCAGGAAATCGTCTATCGGGACATCAGCCGTTACGACTATGCCACCTTCAACCAGCGTATCTGCCGGCTGGCCAATGCGCTGACCGCGGCCGGGGTCAAGGCGGGGGACACTGTGGCGGTGCTGGATTGGGACAGCCATCGCTATCTGGAATGCATGTTCGCCATTCCGATGATCGGCGCGGTGCTGCACACTGTGAACGTGCGGCTGTCGCCCGAGCAGATCGTCTACACCATGAACCATGCCGACGACATCATGGTGCTGGTCAACAGCGAGTTCCTGCCGCTGTACCAGGCCATCGAGCCGCAACTGACCACGGTAACCTCCACCATTCTGCTGACCGACGGCGAGGACAAGACTGCCGAGCTGCGCGGGTTTGCGGGCGAGTATGAGCAACTGCTGGCCGCGGCGGCCAACACCTATGAATTCGCCGACTTCGACGAGAACTCGGTCGCCACCACCTTCTACACCACCGGCACCACCGGCAACCCCAAGGGCGTGTATTTCACCCACCGGCAACTGGTGCTGCACACCCTGACCCAGGCCGGCATGCTCAATGGGTTGGGGCATGAGCAATTGCTCAGCAACCGTGACGTCTACATGCCGATCACGCCCATGTTCCATGTGCATGCCTGGGGCATGCCCTACACCGCTACCATGCTCGGCGTGAAGCAGGTCTATCCTGGTCGTTACGAACCGGAGCTGCTGGTGAAACTGATTCAGCAGGAGCAGGTAACCTACTCGCACTGCGTGCCGACCATTCTGCAGATGTTGCTCAATGCCAAGGCCGCCGAGGGGCATGATTTCGGCGGAATGAAGATCATCATCGGCGGCAGCGCCCTGACCCGCGGCTTGTACAAGACCGCAGGTGCCCGGGGCATTCGCCTGTCCGGCGCCTACGGCATGTCGGAAACCTGCCCGCTGATTTCTGCTGGCTACAATAACCTGCAGATCGAGGCCGGCAGCGAAGATGAGCAGATCGCCTACAAGATCAAGGCCGGCGTGCCGGTGCCCCTGGTCGAAGCGCGGATCATGGATACCGAGGGTCGCTTCCTGCCCCACGACGGACACAGCCAGGGCGAACTGGTACTGCGTGCGCCCTGGCTCACCCAGGGCTACTTCAAGGAGCCGGAAAAGAGCCGCGAGCTGTGGGAGCATGGCTGGATGCATACCGGCGACGTGGCGACCATCGACCCTACCGGCAGCATCGACATCCGTGACCGGATCAAGGATGTGATCAAGACCGGCGGCGAATGGCTGTCGTCCCTGGAGCTGGAAAGCCTGATCAGCCTGCATCCCGCAGTGCGTGATGTGGCAGTGGTCGGCGTGCCGGACCCGCGCTGGGACGAGCGGCCCTTCGCTCTTGTGGTAGTTGCAGCGGGGCAGGAGATGGATGCCAAGCGCCTCGCTGAGCATCTGCAGCCCTTTGTGGATGACGGCCGAATCAACAAGTGGGCGGTGCCGACTCAGATTGCCGTTATCGACGAGATCCCCAAGACCAGTGTCGGCAAGCTGGACAAGAAGCGCATCCGTGTGGAAATCGCCGATTGGCTGGAGCAACAGGCGCCCTGCATTTCGTCGCTCTGACACCTGGTAATAGCGTGCCCCGGCCCTGTGCCGGGGCAATCGACTGGGGTATCCTGCTCCGTTCATCGCAGTAATACTGTTCACTTGACCCCGTCATTCTCGGCGAAGGCCGGGAATCCAGCTTGTCATCTGGCTCCGGACTTGCCGGTGGATCCTTCGCCTTCGCGAAGGATGACGGCACGGTCGACTGGAGCGGATGCTGTCACGGGAAAGGTGAGCGGCTTACCCGAACGCTTTCCGCCCCTCGTCGAGGAGAATTGATGTGCCCAGCCTCAACCGCCTGATCTTTA
This sequence comes from Candidatus Pseudomonas excrementavium, assembly GCA_019116555.1. Taxonomy (GTDB): domain Bacteria; phylum Pseudomonadota; class Gammaproteobacteria; order Pseudomonadales; family Pseudomonadaceae; genus Halopseudomonas; species Halopseudomonas excrementavium. Next base: position 12,042 of record DXBL01000018.1, on the reverse strand, counting down.
TTGCCGCCGGCCTCGGCGTTCTCATCGGCTTGCTGCTCAGCGGTATGCCGCAGGACGCCGAACTGCGTGTCGGCATGCTCTATGGCAGCACACTGGTGGGCGCGGTGTTCATCGGTCTGTTGAAGATGGTGCTGATTCCTCTGGTGTTCACTTCCATCGTGGTTGGGGTTGCGAGTCTGCAGGCCCATCATCAGGTTCACCGTGTCTGGATCACCACGCTGCTGTATTTCATGCTGACCACCGGGTTGGCCATGCTGCTGGCGCTGGTCGTGGCCAATGTGTTCAAGCCGGGCGCCGGCATGTCGCTGGATCTTTTCGCCGATGCGATGGACTCTTTCGAAGCGCGGCAGATGACCATGCCGGAGTTCTTCCAACATTTTTTCACTGGCCTGTTCAAGAACCCCTTCGAAGCCTTTGCCAATGGTGACATCCTGTCGGTATTGATGTTCGCCATTTTCGTCGGTGTGGCTCTGGTAGCCGGTGGCGAGCGTTACCGTACGGTATTGCAGTTGATGCAGGAATTCCTTGATCTGCTGCTGCGTATCATCGGCTGGATCATGTGGCTGGCGCCGTTGGGGATTCTCGCGTTGCTGATCCGGCTGGTTGCCGAGCAGGATGTCTCGCTACTGGTTACCATGCTCGGCTTTATTGTATTGATCTTCGCCACCACCCTGTTCCACGGCGTCGTCACGCTTCCCGGCATCCTCTACGCGGTAACACGCAGATCCCCGCTGTGGCTCTGGCGCGGCGCCCGGGAGGCGATTATTACCGCCTTTGCCACCAGTTCCAGTTCCGCAGCGCTACCGATTTCATTACGGTGCGCGCAGGAGAACCTCGGCGTCCAGCGGCGCATAGCCGGCTTCGTGCTGCCGCTGGGGGCGACCATGAACATGGATGGCACCGCCCTCTATGAGGCGGCTGCGGCGTTGTTCGTCGCCAACCTGATTGGCGTCGAATTGTCACTGGCCCAGCAACTGGTGGTCTTTCTCACCGCGATGATCGCCTCGTCGGGCGCGCCCGGCATACCCAGCGCGGGTATGGTGACCATGGTCATGGTGTTGCAGGCGGTGGGACTGCCAGCGGAGGCGATTGCGATTCTGCTGCCCATCGACCGCCTGCTGGATACCGTGCGCACCGCGGTCAACGTGGAGGGAGACATCATCGGCAGCCTGGTAGTCCAGAAACTGGCCGATGACGGGGTAGAGTATCAGGGGGCGTAAGCCCCCGCTTTCTGTGCGAGGGAAGACCGTCAGCCGGCCTTGCGCTTCTTGAGCAGATAGCACAGGCCGATCACCACAACCCAGACCGGCAGCGCGAATACCGACATGCGGGTGCCGGCGTCCAGCAGTAACACCACCAGAATGAAGCCGACAAAAGCCAGGCACAGATAGTTGCCGAAGGGCGACCACAGCGCCTTGAAGCCCGGCTCCACGCCCCGATCACGCAGCGCACGGCGGAACTTCAGGTGGGACAGACTGATCATCGCCCAGTTCAGCACCAGCGCGGCGACCACCAGCGACATCAGGATGATCAGAGCGCCCTCCGGCAGCACGTAGTTCAAGGCCACGCACAGCAGGGTAATGGCGCCGGACACCACGATCCCCCGCACCGGTACCCCGTTGCCACTCAATTTGAGGAACGCCCGCGGCGCGTTGCCCTGTTCGGCCAGGCCATACAGCATGCGGCTGTTGCAGTAGACGCCGCTGTTATAGACCGACAGAGCCGCCGTCAGGACCACGAAGTTCAGTACATGGGCCGCGGTGTCGCTGCCGATCAGGGAAAAAATCTGCACGAAGGGGCTGCGGGCATAGGGATCCGTGCCGCTGGTGAGCGTCTCCACCAGGCTGTCCCAGGGGTACAGCGACAACAGGATGCCCAGGGCGAAGATGTAGAACAGCAGAATCCGGTAGACCACCTGATTGATCGCCTTGGGGATCACCTGGCGCGGATTCTCCGCCTCGGCAGCGGTGATGCCCACCAACTCCAGACCGCCGAAGGAGAACATGATCACCGCCATCACTACTACCAGCCCGCCGATGCCGTTGGGAAAGAATCCGCCATGGCTCCACAGGTTGCTGACACTGGCCTGCTCACCGCCGGCGCCGGATACCAGCAGATACAGGCCCAGCGCGATCATGCCGAGAATGGCGCCCACCTTGATGATCGCGAACCAGAACTCTGCTTCGCCGAAGGCCTTCACATTGGACAGGTTGATCAGATTGATCAGTGCAAAGAACGCCAGCGCCGTGGCCCATGTCGGAATGTCCGGATACCAGTACTGCACATACTTGCCCACCGCGGTCAGCTCGGCCATGCCCACCAGCACGTAGAGCACCCAATAGTTCCAGCCCGACAGAAAGCCGGCGAAGGGGCCCCAGTACTTGTGGGCGAAATGGCTGAAGGAGCCGGCCACCGGCTCCTCGACGATCATTTCACCCAGCTGGCGCATGATCAGAAAGGCAACGAAACCGCCAATCGCATAGCCCAGCAGCATCGACGGCCCGGCGCTTTTCATCACCCCGGCGGAACCGAGAAACAGACCGGTGCCGATGGCGCCACCCAGGGCGATCAACTGAATATGGCGATTGGTCAGGCCGCGCTTGAGCTGGCCTTGGTGCTGCACTGGTTCGGTCATGAAGAGTCCGTGACGGGGGAGCTGGCTGTAAAAAGGGGCAAATTGTACACAGATTGGCGCCTGTTCGCAGGCTATCGGTCTGATTGACGCAGGCTGGCCAGCGGGTGAGCAGGGTGGAGGTTTTCTTTATCCCGATTTGTCATACTCCCCATTATGCAAACAGTAACAAGGACTCCCATGGACGCCACCAAGCCCAGCCTTATCCGCGAAACCTTTCCCGTCGGCCCGTTGCAATGCAACTGCACCATCATCGGCGACCCCATCACCAGGAAGGCTATCGTGGTCGATCCCGGTGGTAATCATCAGCTGATTCTGGACCGCCTCGACCAGTTGGGTCTGAAGGTGGTGAGCATCGTCCATACCCATGCGCACCTGGACCACTTCCTCGCCTCGGGAGAGATGAAGAAGGCCACCGGGGCGACCTTGCACCTGCACAAGGAAGACCAGTTCCTGTGGGACAACCTGGAGATGCAGTGCAAGATGTTCGGCATACCCTACACGCCGGTGCCGGCGCCCGACCAGTGGCTGCAGGATGACGAGGAGCTGGCCTGCGGTTGTGGCGTGGCCTTGCATACGCCTGGGCACACGCCCGGTTCCATGAGCTTCTGGTTCCCCCAGGCCAAGCTGCTGATCGCCGGGGACACCCTGTTTCGCCGGGGGATCGGCCGCACCGATCTGTGGGGCGGTGACCATGGCAAGATCGAGACCTCGATCCGTACCCGCCTGTACACCCTGGATGAGGATGCGGTGGTGGTGACCGGGCACGGTCCTGATACCCGGATTGGCGAGGAGATCCGCGAGAATCCTTTCATTCGCGGATAAAGTGACCATAATTGCACTACTGCGGGATAAAAGGCCAAGCGTAACGGTCTATGTTCCGGACGCATCCCGGCTGGGGTGCCGCGCTGCGATGATGAAGAAGCCAATTAAGGAAAAAAGCATGAAAATCAAAGCACTTATTGCCGCCTCTGCCTGTGCGGCACTGCTGGCAGGTTGTACCAACAATCCCTATACCGGTGAGCGGGAGGCTGGCAAGGCTGGTGTCTATGGCGGCGGTGGCGCTGCGGCCGGTGCGTTGATTGGCGCCGCTACCTCAAGCAAGAAGGACCGTGGCAAGGGCGCCTTGATCGGTGCGGTCGTTGGTGGCGCTGCGGGTGCGGGTTACGGCTACTATGCCGACCGCCAGGAGCAACGTCTGCGCCAGGAGCTGACCGGTACGGGTGTGCAGGTCGTTCGCAATGGTGACAACCTGCAGTTGATCATGCCGGGCAATATCACCTTCGCCAGCAGCTCCTCGGATATCTCCAGCAGCTTCTATCCGACCCTGAACTCGCTGGTCAAGGTGTTCAAGGAGTTCGACAAGAACGGTATCGATATCGTGGGTCATACTGACAGCAGCGGTTCGCTTGAACTGAACATGCGTCTGTCCCAGGAACGTGCCACCAGCGTGGCGTCCTACCTGACCGGGCAGGGTGTATCCGGTGCGCGCATCAGCAGCCGCGGGGTCGGCCCGAGCCAGCCGATCGCCAGTAACGACACTTCTGCCGGCAAGGCGCAGAACCGTCGCGTCGAGATCAACCTGCGTCCGCTGTAAACAGCCGCTTGGGTTGATGTGAAAACGACGGGACGCTATGCGTCCCGTTTTTTATTTCAGCGGGCCCGGGGGTAATCCCGGTGCAACTGGGCCAGCAGGATGTCCTTTTCTTCCCACAAGCGGTTGATCCAGGCCTGGAAGTCGGCGCGGAAAGCCGCATCGTTCTGATAATCCTTGCCGATGAACTCGGCGGGAATCGGCCGCATCTGGCAGCGCATCACGACTTTGCGAATGCGCCCGCTGAGTAGATCCCAGAAGGTGGGATTGCCATCCGGATAGTGGATGGTGATATCGACCAGCGAGCGCAATTGTTCGCCCATGGCATCCAGTACAAAGGCGACGCCCCCGGATTTGGGTCTGAGCAGGTAGCGATAGGGAGATTGCTGCTCGGCATGCTTTTCCGGTGTCAGTCGGGTGCCTTCCAGAAAGTTGAACACCGCCACCGGGGTGGTCTTGAACTTCTCGCAGGCGCGCTGGGTGGCCAGCAGGTCCTGGCCGGCCTTTTCCGGATGCTTGGCCAGATAGGCTTGGCTATAGCGCTTCATGAAGGGGAAATCCAGCGCCCACCAGCAGATACCGATGATGGGAACCCAGATCAGTTCCTGCTTGAGGAAGAACTTGAGCATCGGCATGCGGCGACTGAGATTGTGCTGCAGCGCCAGGATATCGACCCAGCTCTGATGGTTGCTGGTCACCAGATACCAGCCATCATAATTCAGCTGTTCATGGCCTTGGATATCCCACTCGGTGCGTCCGGCCAGCCGCATCCAGCCGCTGTTGCAGAGCATCCAGCTTTCGGCGATACGGATCATGATTCGGGTGAGCATGGTCTGCAACCTGGGAATGGGCAGCAGTTTGATCAAGGCGCAGGGAAACAGCAGGCTGAACCAGAACAGGGTATTGAGGATCAGCAGCAGCAGCGAGAGGGTCCCGCGTAGAGGAGCAGGCAAAAAATACAGCATTGTCTGATGACTCGTCCGTGGCCAGGCGGCCTGTGAGGTTTTTGTCTAACCACACAGGCCAGCCATCGCGCGTCAATCAGATGTCGTCGGCATCGGCCTGTATGGCGGTCAGTGCGATAGTAAACACGATATCATCGACCAACGCACCCCGGGACAGGTCATTCACCGGCTTGCGCAGTCCCTGCAACATGGGGCCAACGCTGATTACGTTGGCGCTGCGCTGCACCGCTTTATAAGTGGTGTTACCGGTGTTCAGGTCGGGGAAGATGAAGACCGTGGCCTTGCCGGCAACCGGGCTGTCCGGTGCCTTCTGCCGACCGACGCTGGCGATCGCGGCGGCATCATACTGGAGCGGACCGTCGATCAACAGCCCCGGTTGGCGTTCGCGGGCCAGGCGCGTCGCCTCGCGGACTTTTTCCACGTCTTCCCCGGTGCCGGAGCTGCCGGTGGAATAGCTGATCATGGCCACCCGCGACGGGATGCCGAAGGCCTCCGCCGAGCGGGCGCTCTGGATGGCGATCTCGGCCAGTTCGGAGGCGTTGGGGTCCGGGTTTACCGCACAATCGCCATACACCAGCACCTGGTCGGGCAACAGCATGAAGAACACCGAGGATACCAGGCTGTATTCCGGGGCAGTCTTGATCAGCTGGAACGCCGGGCGAATGGTATTGGCGGTGGTATGGATGGCGCCGGAGACCAGACCATCGACCTCATCCAGGGCCAGCATCATGGTGCCCAGCACCACGTTGTCTTCCAGTTGCTGCAGGGCGACCGGGGCGGTCAGGCCGCGGTCCTTGCGCAGCTCCACCATCGGCGCGACATAATCCTCGCGCACTTCATCCGGGTCGATGATCTGCAACCCATCCGGCAGGGTAATGTGATGGGCGCGGGCCACCGCTTCGACTGCCTCCGGCTTGGCCAGAAGTACGCATTGGGCAATGCCGCGGCGCTGGCATATGGCAGCCGCCTGTACCGTGCGTGGTTCGTCCCCCTCGGGCAACACGATGCGCTTGCCGGCCTGCTGCGCGCGGCTGACCAGATCGTAGCGGAACGCTGGTGGCGACATGCGCAGTTCGCGGGGCATGCCGCAGCGTTGCTGCAGCCAGCTGTGATCGATATGCGAGGCGACGAAGTCGGTGACCAGCATGGCCCGTTCGTGATCGTCGATGGGGATTTCCCGATTCATCCGGTCCAGCAGCGAAGAGGTCTTGAAGCTGCCGGTGCCGACCAGGAAGATCGGCAGGCCGTTATCCAGCGCCGGCTGGCACAACTGCATGACACGCTCGTCGGGCATGATGTCGCCGGTCAGCAGCAGGCCCGCCAGCGGCGTGCCGGACAGCGAGGCCAGACTGCTGGAGATAATGATGTCGTCGCGGTCGCCAGGCACCACCAGCAGGGTACCGGGGCGGAACAGGTGCAAGGTGTTGGGCACGGTGCGCGCACACAGCACGATATCCAGCACGCGGCGCTGCTGCATCTCGCCGGGGTGCAGGATCTTCGCATTCAGCAGGGCTGCCACATCGGCGCTGCGCGGGGCGCTCAACTCGCTTTGCCAGGGCACGCAACCGATCAACCGAAAGCCTTCGGTGTCCAGTACCCGGGAATGCTGTTTCAGGGCTGCGGCGTATTCCTTCAGGGTGCGCTTGAGCTGGCCGCGGTCATGGGGTACGTCGCCGCCCAGATCGAGATCCTGGACCTTGTTGATGATCACGCCCAGCACCTTGGGGTCCTGGGGGCCGCCGAAGCCGTGGGCGTGGACCTCGATACGGTTGGCCAGGGTCGCCAGGTTGTCATCATCCGGTGCGGACACCAGGATGACGTCGGCATCCAGGCTCTTGGCCAGATGCTGGTTGATGCGCGCGGCATAGGCCGCCTGGCGCGTCGGCACCATACCTTCGACGACCACCACGTCGGCATCGCGTGCAGCTTCGCGGTAGCGGCTGACGATATCTTCCAGTACTTCATCCAGTTCGCCATTGGCCAATCGCCGTTCCACTTCGGGCAATTCCAGCGGCGTCGGTGGGGTCAGCCCCATGGTGCGGCTGATCAGGGCAGTGGAGCGTTCCGGGCCATCGTCGCCGGGGTGCGGCTGGGCAATGGGTTTGAGGAAGTGGACGCGCAGGCCGTTGCGCTCCAGGGCACGGATCAGGCCCAGGCTGACCGAGGTCAGGCCGACGCCGAATCCGGAGGGGGCAAGAAAAAAGGTATGCATCAATCAGGCTTCCTGTTCCACGGGCTGGGTGGCGGCGAGGTCGAGCAATGCCAGGCACTCTTCGGTGATCTGACGCTCCTCGTCCGTCGGTATGACCAGAATGGCGGGGGAATTGCCCGCCTGGATCTGCCGGGCCGGGTTGCCCGGAGGGGTGGCGTTGGCCGCCGGATCGATGGCCAGGCCGAACAGCGCCAGATGGCGCACCGTCAGCTCGCGCACCAGCGGCGAGTTCTCGCCGATGCCACCGGTGAAGATCACCCCATCGATACGTGGCAGGGCCACGGCCAGACCGGCCAGCGAGCGGGCCAGGCGGTAGCAGAACACCTCGACCGCCAGGCTGGCGCCGACATGGCCCTCGGCGCGGGCAGCGACCAGGGTGCGCATGTCATTGGACAGCCCGCCGGACAGGCCCAGCAGGCCGCTTTCACGGTTGAGCATGTTGTCGATGCGCTCCAGGTCCCAGCCCAGGGTGCGGGCCAGATGCGAATGCAGGTTGGGGTCCACGTCACCACTGCGGGTGCCCATGACCAGGCCTTCCAGCGGGGTCATACCCATGCTGGTGTCGAGGCTCTTGCCATCGAGCACGGCGCAGGTCGAGCAGCCATTGCCCAGGTGCGCAGTGAGCCAGGCGCCATGGCCCGGCTCCAGGCCCATCAGCAGACTGGCCTGGGTCGATACGAAACGGTGGCTGGTGCCATGGAAGCCATAACGGCGCACACCATGCTGGCTGTACAGCGCCTCGGGCAGGGCATAACGGTAGGCATGCGGTGGCATGCTCTGGTGGAAGGCGGTATCGAAGATGGCGATATGCGGGATGTCGGTGAATACCTGCCGCGCCTCGCTGATGCCGGTCAGCTGCGCCGGGTTGTGCAGCGGCGCCAGGGGCGCGCTGTCCTCAATGGCGGTGATCACCTCGTCATCGATCAGACTGGCGCCGGTAAAATACTCGCCCCCATGGACCACCCGGTGGCCGACAGCGGTCAGGGGGCGATGGGCGAATCGCTCGATCAGGGGCAGCAGGCAGGTCATCGCGGTGCTGTGTTTGCCATCGCTGATCGCCACCTGCTCGCGAAGATCGCCGGCTTTCCAGTTCATCACGCCATCGGCGGTGCCGAGGCGCTCAGCCAGGCCACTGAGCAGCGGTTTCTGCTCTGATTCGCTGCGCAGCGCGAACTTGAGCGACGAACTTCCACAATTTATGACAAGTACCAATCGATCAGTCATGGTGCTCCATTCTTATCAGTCAGGGAGGCGCAGTGCCTTGGCGTGCGCATCTTCGGTTTACCCAACTTATACCTTAGCTGGCCGTGCGTTTCCGGTCATTTGTGCGTAAACTGACCACTTCTGAGCCCGAAAACACAGGATTTATTTATGCAGATTGCTGCCAACAAAGCCGTATCGATTGAATATACACTTACCAACGATGCCGGCGAAACGCTGGATACCTCCGCTGGCGGCGAGCCGCTGGTGTATCTGCACGGCGCAGGTAACATCATTCCGGGTCTCGAACAGGCGTTGGCTGGCAAGCAGGTTGGCGACGAGCTGAAAGTGACCGTCGAGCCGGAAAATGCCTATGGCGAATACACTGCCGAACTGGTAGCGGTACTGGGTCGCAACATGTTCGAAGGTGTCGACGAGCTGGAAGTGGGCATGCAGTTCCATGCCTCCGCTCCGGATGGCGGCATGCAGATCGTGACCATCACTGCGCTGGACGGCGATGAAGTCACCGTCGATGGCAACCATCCGCTGGCCGGTCAGCGCCTGACTTTCGAAGTCAAGGTCGCCGACATTCGCGACGCTACCGAAGATGAGCTGTCCCATGGTCATATCCATGGCGAAGGCGGTGTGCACCACTGAGGCCTGAGGCTTCACTGAGTAGCACCGAAAGCCGGCCCTGGTGGCCGGCTTTTTCATGTCCGTCGTTTCGGTTCTGCGGCGATCCTGAGCCGGTTCTGATGGTAACGGCTTCTATCCTGCCATCAATCTCATCAATTGAACTGCTGAACAATTATTCCGGACTTATAGTGGCCCCCCGAAACATTTCCGCAGGAGTGCATGATGTCGACCGATGCCGGTTCCCTGTTCCAGCCTGTTGTGCTGGGTTCGTTGAATCTTCCAAGCCGCTTGGTCATGGCGCCGATGACGCGCAACTTTTCCCCCGGTGGTGTACCGACCGAGCAGGTGGTGGAGTACTACCGTCGCCGCGCTGCAGAGGGCGTCGGCCTGATCATCACCGAAGGCACCACGGTGAATCATTGTGCCGCCAACGGCTATCCGGACGTACCGCGCTTTCACGGTGAGGATGCTCTGGCGGGCTGGCGCAAGGTCGTGGATGCGGTGCACGCGGCAGGTGGCAAATTTGCGCCGCAGCTGTGGCACGTGGGCAACGTCCGCCGCCTGGGTACCGAGCCGGATGGCACTGTGCCGGGCTACGGCCCGATGGAAAAGCGCAAAGATGACAAGATCATCGTCCATGGCATGACCAAAGGCGATATCCAGGATGTGGTCAATGCCTTTGCCCAGGCCGCCAAAGATGCCAAGGCCATCGGCTGCGACGCGGTGGAACTGCATGGCGCCCACGGTTACCTGATCGACCAGTTCTTCTGGGAAGGGGCCAACCAGCGTGACGATGAGTATGGCGGCAACATGGATAACCGTGGTCGCTTCGCCGTGGAAATCATCCGCGCTGTGCGCGAAGCGGTGGGGCCGGACTTCCCGATCATCTTCCGTTTCTCGCAGTGGAAGCAGCAGGATTACACCGCCCGCCTGGCGCCGACGCCGGAGTTGCTTGAGCAGTTCCTCACCCCGCTGAGCGAAGCCGGCGTGGATATCTTCCACTGCTCGCAGCGCCGTTATTGGGAGCCGGAATTCGAAGGTTCGCCGCTGAACCTGGCCGGCTGGACCCGCCAGATCACCGGCAAGCCCTGCATTACCGTGGGCAGCGTCGGGCTGGATAGTGAGTTCCTGGAATACATGGTCAAGACCGACAAAGTCGCCGAGACCGCCAATATCGATGACCTGCTGCAGCGGCTGGACAATAACGAATTCGACCTGGTAGCGCTGGGTCGGGTGCTGATTGTCGATCCGGCCTGGCCGGCGAAGCTGCGCGAAGGGCGTTTCGAGGAAGTGCTGCCCTACAGCCGCGAAGCGCTGAAGCAGTTGGTGTAAGGCTGACGGAGGCTATCCCTGTTTGCTGGGGATAGCCTCAATCATCCGGCGGGACGACATGCTGGCCCGCCGCAGATACCCCTCGAAACGTTGCAATATCAAAGGCCAGCCGAGCTGGCAGGCGCGATGCCGCGCATGCAACCGGACACTGCGCCGACCTTCGCTGTCGCTGATCAACCAGCGCAGGTTATTCAAAAATACGTCCTCGTTCGCCGCGGGTGCCAGGCCGCCGCTGTAGCGGTCGCGCAGGTGCTGATGCGCCGCAGCCAGATCGAAGGCGTTGACCGCCAGACCCGAGGCCATGGCTTCGGTCACCACATTGCCGAAGGTTTCGGTAAGGCTGGGAAAGACGAAGATGTCTGCACTGGCATAGACCCGTGCCAGCTCCGTCCCGGCCAGGGCACCAGTGAATATGGCGTCAGGCATATCCCGCTCCAGAGTCTCGCGTAACGGCCCGTCACCGACCACCACCATCCGCAGCCGTCCTTCGTAATCCGGCATGCCGCGTAATGTTGACCAGCTGCGTTTGAGCAATTGCAGGTTCTTCTCGGCGGCCAGGCGACCGACATGCAGCAGCACCAGATCCTGCTCGCCCACGCTCCAGCTGGCGCGCAGGCTCTGGTCTCGGCGCCCGGGATGGAACAGTTCGCAGTCCACGCCGCGCCCGAGCAACATCAGATTGGTGATGCCCATGCGCGACAGCTCGCGTTGCTGGCTGCTGCTGGCAGTCAGCGTCAGTACTGACTGGTTGTGGAACCAGCGCAGCCAGGCCACGGCCGGGCGGTAGAACAACCCCAGCCCGTAGCACTCGCTGTACTGCTGGAAATTGGTATGAAAGCCGCTCACCACCGGGATGCCTAACTGCCGGGCGGCCCGCAGCGCCGACCAGCCCAGCGGGCCTTCGGTCGCCAGGTAGATCACGTCCGGCCGATTGTTCTGCCAGTGGGCCTTGAGCCGGCGCGTTGCCGGCAGGCCAAATTGCAATTGCGGGTAGCCGGGGATCGGCATGCCGCGCACCAGTAGTTCCTCGGCCTGGCCATGGTCGATCAGGCCGGTCGCTTCTCCGGACTGGGCCGGACGCACCAGCTGGATCCGATTATTGTTCTGCAGCAGCCCGTCAAACAGGCGGCCAAGAGTATTGGCCACGCCATTGATCTGCGGTCTCCAGGTTTCGGTAACCAGCGCGTAGTGCTGAGGCTGTGCGGGAATAGTGGTCATGAGCATCAGTATGGCGCCTGACGGTGATCGGGATGTGACGAATGCGTGACCGATTCATGTCAGCGCCCGCTGTCCTTCGGGCCTTCCCGTACCCACAGCAGCGTCGAACCGGCCACCGCCGCGGGCATGACCAGCAGATTGATCAGCGGAATCAGCATGCCTACATACACCGGTAAGCCGAAGCCGAGAGACAACAGGCGGCGGCCACGCATCCAGCGCAGCATGTCACGGAAGTCCACCTGGTCGTTGTCGG
>DXBL01000169.1 GCA_019116555.1 Candidatus Pseudomonas excrementavium | reverse complement strand
GACCAGGCCCATGGTGGTGACCCCGCCGATCAGACCGAAGAAGGTCAGCAGGAACGGCAGCTTGATCGGGCCACCGACCAGCGAGGGGCGAATGGTCTTGTCGACGCTGAACAGCTCCACCGAACCCCAGATGAACAATCCCACCCCCGCCACGGTATCGCCGCTGCCCACCAGATACAGCGAGACCAGGGTGAAGGCCAGCGGCGCGCCGCCGGGAATCAGCGCCATGACGCCGGTGATCAGTCCCAGTGCCACCGGCGAAGGCACACCAGCGATCCAGTAGGCGATGCCGAGGATGATCCCTTCGCCGATAGCGATCAGGCCCATGCCGATAACCGTCGAGGTCACGGTTGCCGGCACCATGCGCGAGAAGCGCTGCCAGCGAGCCGGTAATACTTCCTCACCGACCCGGTCGACCTGGCGCACCAGCAGGTGACCATCGCGGTACAGGAAGAACAGGGTAATCAGCATGAACAGCAGCGCCAGGGCGAGGGAGAAGGCCTTGCCGCTCATCGCCATGATCACCCGGGAAATGTTGCCCAGGTGCTGGCCGCTGGCCATCTGGATGATCTCGCTGATGGCATGGGGGTGATTCAGGTATTCATTCCATTGTTCGGCCAGCCAGGCGCCCACCAGTGGGAGCGCGGCGATCCAGCCGGGCACATCGGTCCCTTCACGATTGGCCTCCACCAGCCAGGCCATCCAGGCTTGCGCCTCTTCCAGGGCGAAGGAGAAAGCCATGGTCAGCGGCACGATCAGCACACCGAGAATCAGCAGGATAGCAACCGCAGCGGCCAGCGTTCGGCTGCCGCCACACAACTGCAGCAGGTGCTGAAACAGCGGCCAGCTGGCGAAGGCGATGATCAGCGCAGCAAGAACGGGAACGATGAACCCATGGAAGAAGTAGATTCCGGCAATGATCACCAGCAGCAATAGCCAGCGTGCCGCTGAATTCGACGGCATGATGGATGGGGGTGGCGTTGTGCTCATAGGCTCCCTTCGTTGTCCGTTGGCCGAGGGTCAATCCCACGATACCGGCCAGCCATCATAACAGCAGGTTGCGAAGCGACCGTGGGAATACTTTTACCGGCTGTTATGCTGTGAAACCGCATAAGCCCGCTTGATGCGCCCATATTATCGCTCCGTCTGCAATAATGGTGCGGTTTTCCACCCGCGAGACTTTCCAATGCACAGCCCGGTGGCACTTCCTGCCCAGCACAGCCGCAACACGCTGCCCATCGCCGCGTGCATGCTGGCATTGTTCACCACCATTCTCACCAGCCATATGCCGACCCCGCTGTACGCCGTCTGGCAACAGCAATGGGGCTTTTCCGCAACCGCCCTGACGGCGGTCTTTTCCGTTTACGTGCTGGGGGTGGTGATCACCCTGCTGACGATGGGTTCGCTGTCGGATCAGTTGGGGCGACGCCAGATGTTGATTCCCGGTCTGCTGTTCATTCTGGGCGGCGCGATCATTTTCATGCTGGCCGGGAGCATCCATGAGCTGGGGCTGGCGCGCCTGATCACCGGTATCGGCACGGGCATGGTCACCGGCGCCGCGACGGCGGCCGTGGTGGAGATGGAGCCCGATGGCAACTGGACCCGGGGCGCCACCCTGTCCGCCCTGGCCTTCACTTCGGGGGCGGCGACCGGCCCGACGATCAGCTCGCTGACGCTGCGCTGGACGGACCACGGGGAGGTCTGGCCATTTCTGGTAGCCGTGGCGCTGTGCCTCCTTACCCTGGCCCTGCTGCTGCGCGCCGACTGGCCGGCCGGTCTGGGGCAGCGCCAGCAGGATTTCCGGTTGCGGGCCTGGCGGCCGACGCCCATCAAGGTGCCCCGCGCGCTGTTGGGCACTTTTCTGTTTGCCGCCGCAGCCATTTCCCTGGCCTGGTCCACCGGCAGTCTGTACTCTTCGCTCGGCCCGATCCTGGCCCGGGAGCTGATTGGCGTGACGGATCTGGCCCTGGCCGGGCTGTTTGCCGCGGGCTGGCAATTGGTGGCCGGAGCGAGCCAGTTCGCTGCCCAGCGCCAGCCGCTCAACCGGCTGATCCTGGTCGGGCCCCTGCTGCTGATTGCCGGTGTGCTCGCCCTCGCCGGTGCGGTATGGCAGGAATCGGTCTGGCTGTTCATTGTCGCCACCCTGACCACCGGCATGGCCGCCGGCGCCATCGGCGTAGTGGCCACCGTAACGATCGCCCGGGCAGCGCCTCCCGCGGCACGGGGCGCCATGACCTCAGCCTTCTATCTGGCTGCCTATCTGACCATGGCCACGATCGTGCTGAACATCGGTTTCGCCAGTGACCGGGTTGGCCTGGTGAACAGCACCTACGGTTTCATCGGGCTGATCTGCTGTGCGTCACTGGGTATCATGTTGCTGCGCCGCCGGGCTCAGCCATAGAGCCAACGCCAGAGAAAAAAGCACAGCATGCCACCGGCGATGGTCGCCAGTAGATTGCGCCAGCGCGCGGCAATGAGAATGGCGGCGATGCCACCGACCAGATAGGCGTTATTCAGGGTCAATTGCAGCCCCTCGCCGTCCGGCATGAGCAGGATCGGCATCACGATCGCGGTCAGCACCGCCACCGGGACATACGTCAGCGCCCGTGCCACCAGCGGGTTGAAACGCACCCGGTGGCCGACGGCGAACAGCGTATAGCGGATGGCAAAGGTGATGACCGCCATGCCCAGGATCAATGCCATCTCGAAGCTGCTCATTCGGCCTCCGGCATGGTCATGCGGTGCTGTCCCGCGGCACGTTCAGCCAGGACCCCGGCCGCGACACCCAGGAGCGCTGCCAGCATCAGGCCAAGTTGAAACGGCAACCCGTGGGCCAGCACAGCGGTACCGCCCGCCACGATTGCGGCGACGATCATCGGCCGGTTGCGCAGCAGCGGCACGACGATACCGATAAAGGTGGCGACCATAGCGAAATCCAGGCCCCAATCGCCCAGACCCGGCAGCGCCTGGCCGAGCATCACACCGACGAGGGTACAGACAAACCACACGCTGTACATGGCCAGACAGGAGCCCAGGAAATACCAGTGCTTGTGTTCCAGCGGCCCCTTGTCGAGCAGGTAATGCCGGTGCACCACGGCAAAGCTTTCATCTGTCAGCCAGAAGGCCAGCGGCACCCGCCAGCGCTGCGGCAGGTGCCGCACATAGGGCAGCAGGCTGGCGCTGTACAATGCGTGGCGCAGATTGACGATCAGGGTGGTCAGCAGAATCACCACCAGCCCCGCGCCGGACGCCACCAGACTGGCAGCGACAAACTGGGCCGAGCCGGCGAACACCAGGGCGGACATGGCCAGTGTCGTGCCGATCGACAGGCCGGAAGAGACGGCAAGAGTGCCGAAAACGATACCGAACGGCAATGCACCGACCAGCATGGGAATGGTATCGCGCATGCCGAGCAGCAGCTCTCTCGAACGTGACATCATGATCTCGATTGGTTGTACGGAAGGCGATGCCCGGGGGGCGTCGCCGGATTCTACCAGCTTGCTGATCCGTGGCGTCAGAGATTGACGTAGCGGCTGATCAGCGCTCGCAGCGCGGCCGGCTTCACCGGTTTGGGCAGGTAATCCAGACCGTTGAGGCGGATACGCATGATCAGCTCATCGCGCCCGTCGGCACTGATCACCACCCCCGGCAGCGTGGTGGCGGACAGCTCACGCAGCCAGCTCATCAGCTCGATACCGGTGTCGCCATCATCCAGGTGGTAATCGACCAGCACCAGCTCCGGGCAAAAGCCCGAATCCAACAGCTGCTGTACTTCGCGGCGATCACGGGCCACCGCGACATTGCATTGCCAGCGACTCAGCAGGCTGTTCATGCCGGTGAGGATGTTGGGCTCGTTATCGATGCACAAGACCTGGGCGCCACTCAGTGCCGGCGTGCTCGGCGCGTGGGGCGTACGGGCGCGACGGTCATAGCTGTCCACCGGCACCGTCACACTGAAAACGCTGCCATGACCCGGCCAGGAGCGCACCGCCAGCTCATGGCCCAGCACCCGGCACAGCCCATCGGCGATGGCCAGCCCCAGGCCCAGCCCTTTCTCGGCCTGGGTGCGGTGGTTATCCAGCCGCTGGAACTCCTCGAAGATGGTCTGCAACTTGTCTCGCGGAATGCCCGGCCCCTGATCCCACACCTCGATGCGCACCTTGCCCGGCAAACGGCGCATACCCAGCACCACCCGGGAGTTCGCCGCATAACGGAAGGCGTTGGTCAGGAAGTTCTGCAGGATCCGGCGCAGCAGGCGGATATCGCTGCGCACCCGCAGCCGGCTGCCATAGACCCGCAGATCGACCCCCTGCTCGGCCGCCAGCGCACCAAACTCGATCCGCAGCGGCTCGATCAATTCGATGAGCTGGAAACTGCTCCATTCCGGGGTGATACGATCAGACTCCAGTCGCGACAGGTCCAGCAGATCGGAAATCAAGTCCTCCGCCGAACGCAGCGAGGTGTCCAGGTGCCGCACCAGTTCCTGTGCCTCCTGCGGCAGGTTGGACTGGTGCGCCAGGGACGCGGAGAACAACCGCGCCGCGTTCATCGGCTGCATCAGGTCATGGCTCACCGCCGTGAGAAAACGCCCCTTGGACTGGCTGGCCTGTTCCGTCTGGGCCTTGGCCTGGATCAGCGCCTGGTTGAGCTCGGACAACTCACGGGTCCGCTCCACGACGCGCTGCTCCAGCCCTTCGTTGGATTCCTTGAGCCCCTTCTCCGCTTCACGGAAGGCGGTGATGTCGGTGAAACTCATGACGAAGCCGCCGCCGGGCATCGGATTGCCGATGATCTCGATCACCCGACCGTTGGGGAACAATCGCTCCGAGCGGTGGGCGGTACCCCGGCGCATCCAGTTGACTCGCTTTTCCACGTGCATCTGCGGATTGCCCGGGCCGCACAACCCACGGCGCGCATTGCACAGGATGAGGTCGGCGATCGGTCGGCCGATGGTGATCAGCCCCTCGGGATACTGGAACATCTCCAGGTAGCGGTGATTCCAGGCCACCAGGCGCAGTTCCTTGTCCACCACGCTGATGCCCTGGGTGATATTTTCGATAGCGCCCTGCAGCAACCCGCGGTTGAACTGCAGTACCTCGGACGCCTCGTCGACGATGCGCACCACATCCTCGAAGTGCATGTCGCGTCCCTCGATCGCGGCCTTTACCACCACCCGCGCCGACGAGGCACCCAGCACCCCGGCCAGCAGGCGTTCGGTCTGGGTGATCCAGCTGCTGTCAGCAACCTGGCTCGGGATAAAGGCCACATCCTGGGCTTCGGCAAAGCGCTCGAAACCGGCGCGGGCGCGCTCGTCACCGACGAAGCGTGCGGCCAACGTCAGCAGATCATCCACGGTGACCCGCAGCATCGCTCGGCTGGGGCCGTCGGCCCATTGATCGCCGTCCAGGCTGACGAAGCGGCTGGCCTGCCAGTGCTCCAGCACCCGGGTGCGACTGAAGGTGGATACCACGACGAATACCGCAAAGTTACAGCCCAGCGCGATCATGCTGCCCAGGGTAAGACCATCGACTGGCAAGCCGAAGGCATTGCTGTACATCTCGGCCAGCAGCGGCCAGTCCGCGGTGCCATTGATGCCCAGCACCGGCAGAATCAGCAGGTATAGCCACAATCCGATACCCACCACCAATCCGGCGAACACGCCGGTGCGATTGGCCTGCTTCCAGAACAGCGCGCCGAACATCGCCGGTGCCAGCTGGGCGATGGCGGCGAAGGCGATCTGCCCGGTATTGGCCAGACTGCCGGCACTGCCGATCATGCGATAGACCACGTAGGCCAGCAGCAGGATGATCAGGATACTACTGCGGCGGATATTCAGCAGCCAGCCGCGGAACTCCTCGTAGGAACGCTCCGACTGTTTCTGCTTGCGCAGCAGCAGCGGCAACACCACGTCGTTGGACACCATGGTACTCAATGCAATCGCCGCCACGATCACCATGCCGGTAGCCGCCGAGGCCCCACCCAGGAAAGCCAGCAACGCCAGTACCGGCTGCCCTTCCATCAGCGGCAGATTGATCACGTAGGAGTCGGGGGAATAGGCCGAGCCGAAGCTCAATTGTCCGGCCAGGCTGATCGGCACCACGAACAACCCGGCCAGCACCAGATAGGCTGGAAACACCCAGCGCGCCATACGCAGGTCGGACGACTGGATATTCTCCACCACCGTCACCTGGAACTGCCGGGGCAAACAGAGAAACGCCAAGATCGCGATGAAGGTCTGGAACAGCAGGTTGGTGTGCATGGTCTCGCGCTGCCAATATTCGGCCAGCTCGGCGCTGTTACCCGCCCGCTCCAGCAGATCGGCGAAACCGCCGAACAGCCCGAAGGTAACGAACACCCCCACCGCAATGAAGGCCAGCAGCTTGACCAGCGACTCGAAGGCAATGGCCAGCATCATGCCGCGATGGTGCTCGGTGGCATCCAGACTCCGGGTGCCGAACAGGATGGTGAACAGCGCCAGCAGGAAAGTCACCACCAGCGCGGTATCCTCCGCTCCCTGCGCGCCTTCAGCCAGGGCCGCTCCCTGCCCCGTCAGCAAGGTAAAGCCCAGCACGATGCCCTTGAGCTGCAAGGCGATATAGGGCAGTACGCTGACCAGACACAGCAGCGCCACCACCACCCCCAAACCCTGGGATTTGCCATAACGCGAGGCAATGAAGTCGGCGATGGAGGTGATGTTTTCCTGTTTGCTGATCGCCAGCATCCGGGCGTACAGCCGCCAGCCCAGCATGAACAGGATCACCGGACCGATATAGATCGGCAGGAAGTCCCAGATCTGGCCCGCCGCCATGCCCACCGCACCGAAGAAGGTCCAACTGGTACACCACACCGCCAACGACAGGCTGTAGACCCAGACCCGCACACGCGGGCTGAACTCGCCCGTCTGCCGATCACCCCAGAAGGCGATGGCGAACAGGCAAGCCATGTAGATCAGGAAGGTGGACGCAACCAGTCCGCCGGAAAGCATCATTGACGGTCAATCTCGAAATGAAGAGTGCGTAGTCTGGCAGGCAGCGGTCACTTTGCCCAGAAGCGGCGCCTCAGACCTAAGTCGAAGTATCCCTCAACCGCCCAGCAGCACCAGCCCCCAGACCACCGCAATCAGGAACAGACTCAACATCTGCGCGGCGCTGCCCATGTCCTTGGACGCCTTGGACAACGGATGCCGTTCCAGGGAAATACGATCGATAGCCGCCTCGATGGCGGAATTCAGCAACTCCACCACCAGCGACAGTACCACGCAGGCGATCAGCAGGGCCTTGGCGACGGCCGACACCGGCAATACACAGGCGATCGGAATCAAGACCAGCGCCAGCCAGACCAGTTGTCGGAACGCCGCTTCACCCCGATAGGCGACTTTGAGCCCATCCAGCGAATAGCCACAGGCGCGCCAGATGCGTCTTGCGCCGGTGATGCCTTTATAGGGGTTTTCCGTCGGCTCCATGTTCAGGAGTGCGACTGGCGGCCCGACTTGGCCAGCTCCATGTGCTGCAGCGCGAGGGCCGCCTGGGTGCGGGTGCGCACCCCCAGCTTGCGGAAGATGGCCGTTACATGCGCCTTGATGGTCGCCTCGGACACGCTCAGCTCATAGGCGATCTGCTTGTTCAGCAAACCATCGCAGACCATGCTCAGAACCCGGAACTGCTGCGGAGTCAGACTGGCCAACTGGGCACTGATAGCTTCTTCCTCGGCACTCAGCGGGGCGACATCCTCATTGACCTGCGCCGGCCAGCAGACGTCGCCATCCAGCACATCCTGCACCGACGTCTGGATATCCTCCAGGCTGGAGGATTTGGGAATGAAGCCACTGGCGCCAAAATCCCGCGCACGCTTGACCACAGCGGCCTCTTCCTGGGCGGATATGACGATCACCGGCACATGAGGGTAATGGCTGCGCAGCAGTACCAGGCCAGAGAAGCCGTGGGCGCCGGGCATGTTCAGATCGAGCAGCACCAGATCCCAGCTGCTGCGCTGGTCGAGCAAGGCCTGCAATTCGGCAATCGAACCGGCTTCGGTCAACTTGATTTCGGCGCTCAGGCCACTGCTCAGCGCCTGAAACAGCGCGCTGCGAAACAATGGATGATCGTCCGCAATCAGAATCTCGTAGATGGGCCCCATGCCGCTTCCTGCCTGTGTCGTGTGTCCGGATATGTCATCGCGCAGCGACACAGCCTGACATCGGAGACAGCATCCGTCAATTTGTTTGCCGGAACCTGATGGCTCATTCGTGGTCTTTCTCCGGTTATGCTGCAACGCTCGGATCGGCTGCACGTTACAGGCGGTCACGCAAACGGATACAGTAGCCTCCCTTGCTGCGATCATTACCAGCCTCGAAGCCAGCAGGAGCCGTCAGTCCATCACTGAGGAAAATTCCTCCCTCCTCAGAACCAGTCGGGGCGAAGGCGGTCACAGATGTACGCTCGCAGATATGAATACAGCCCGGTGGAGAACCTATGCGTTACCTTATCGTCATGATTGCCCTGTTGATCGCCCTGCCCAGCCAGGCCGCGTCATTGCGTGAAACCCGTCTGGAAGCAACGTTGAAGAATGTGGCTCAGCAAAGCAGCAAGGGCACCCCACGGCAGATCAATGCCAATATCGTGGATGAGGGTTTCACCGCCGAAGGCCAGGAACTCATCAATCACCTGACCGTGGACGCCGACTATGCCACGCGCATGCAGGGCGACCCCCTGGTGGTGCGCAGCCAGTTGCAGAGCAGCGTTTGCGCCGACCAGCGCTTCCGTCGCCTGTTGGATATGGGCGCCACCCTGACCTACCATTTCGTACTGGCCGAATCCAACCAGCCGGTATTGACCCAGAGTTTCGTGGCTGATCACTGCCAGGCCATGTAAACCAGATCGGGCTGGAATGCACTCTGACATGGAATGCGCGCCAGCCCGAGCCGAAGGTCAATTCGAGAAGTAGCCACCAAACCCGCGATACTGCATGAAACGCTGCTGTCTGGCTCGCTCCTTGAGGTCGCTGGCATGACCTTCGGGGAAGCGTTTGGCGAAGGCTATCTGGGCCAGGGCGGGCCAATCCCAGGCATCGTCACGCAATATCTCATCGATCAACCGCTCGGCCACGCCGCGCTGGCGTAACTCTTCCCGCAACCGCACCGGGCCGTAGCCGCGCTGGCTGCGTGAATAGACGTAGGCTTCGCAGAAGCGCTCATCGCTGAGTAGCCTCTGCTCCTGCAACCGGTCCAGCTCAACTTCCGCCATCTCGGCCGCCGCGCCCCGCTGGCGCAGCTTGCGCAACAGCTCCGCGTAGCTGTGTTCGCGCCGGGCCAGCAGATCCATCGCCGACCGGCGGATGGCTGCCGGGGTATCCAGGCTCTGCTTGCCGAACACGAATCAGTTACCGAGATCAGCCGTCGAGATCGGCATTCTCTTCAACCGCAGCCGTCTTGCTGCTGGGCTTGGGCAGCAACTCGTTGCGGATGGCCTTTTCGATTTCCTCGGCGATCTGCGGGTTGTCCGCCAGGAACTTGGCCGCATTGGCTTTGCCCTGGCCGATCTTGTTGCCCTTGTAGCTGTACCAGGCACCGGATTTCTCGATCTGGCCAATCTGCACGCCCAGGTCGATGATTTCGGCATTGTGATAGATACCGGTGCCGTACAGGATCTGGAATTCAGCCTGACGGAACGGCGGCGCCACCTTGTTCTTCACTACCTTGACCCGGGTTTCGCTGCCGATCACCTCGTCGCCTTCCTTCACCGCGCCGGTGCGGCGAATATCCAGACGTACCGAGGAGTAGAACTTCAGCGCGTTACCACCGGTGGTGGTTTCCGGGTTGCCGAACATGACACCGATCTTCATGCGGATCTGGTTGATGAAGATCACCAGGCAGTTGGCGTTCTTGATGTTACCGGTGATCTTGCGCAGCGCCTGGGACATCAAGCGGGCCTGCACGCCGACGTGGTGGTCGCCCATGTCGCCTTCGATCTCGGCCTTGGGCACCAGCGCTGCCACGGAGTCGACGATGATCACATCCACCGCGTTGGAGCGCACCAGCATGTCGGTGATTTCCAGCGCCTGCTCGCCAGTGTCCGGCTGGGAAACCAGCAGGTCATCCACGTTCACGCCCAGCTTGCCGGCGTATTCCGGATCGAGCGCGTGCTCGGCATCGACGAAGGCACAGGTAGCGCCGCTCTTCTGCGCCTGGGCAATGACCGACAGGGTCAGCGTGGTCTTACCGGACGACTCCGGACCGTAGATCTCGACGATCCGGCCCTTTGGCAAGCCGCCCAGGCCCAGGGCGATATCCAGACCCAGCGAGCCGGTGGAAATCGACGGGATCGCCTGGCGCTCATGATCGCCCATGCGCATGACCGCACCCTTGCCAAATTGACGTTCAATCTGACTCAAAGCCGCTGAAAGCGCCTTCTTCTTGTTGTCGTCCATTGTGCATCCTCTGGTATGGCGGGTACGCGAGCGTCCCGGAAAAATGGAGAAATCAAAACACTGTATGTATGGTCAGTGATTATTCCACAGTTGCCCGGAATCGCCTACCCCCTTTCATCGAGACTGTGCGGCGATTGGCAACGCTTTCTTCTCCATCTCCTGCAGCGGCGACATCTGCACCGATACATTGATGGGATTCTATCGCTACCGTTCCCGCGCCAATTTCTCCAACTCCAGAATCAACCCTTCCAGCCCATGCAGCACCGTCTGGGCGCGCACGTCCCGGCGATTGCCCTGGATGCGTCGGCACTGGCTGAGCACACCCCGGTCGCGCACCGCCCAGCCAAACCAGACCGTGCCCACGGGCTTGTCCGGCGTGCCGCCCTCGGGCCCGGCAATGCCGCTCACCGCCACCGCCAGATCCGCTTCGGCTGCCTCCAGCGCGCCCTCCGCCATGGCCCGCACCACCGGCTCACTGACCGCGCCGAACTCCAGCAGGTCCTCTTCACCCACACCCAGCCAGCGCGCCTTGCTGTGGTTGGCATAGGTGACGAAGCCGGTATCGAACCAGCCGGAACTGCCACTGATCCGGGTGATTGCCTCGGCAATTCCGCCACCGGTACAGGATTCGGCCGTCGTCACCCGCAACCCCTGCTGGCGCAAGGCATTGCCGAGCCGGGCGGCGGCGGAGTCGATCAGCGGATCATATTGCGACATCGGTATCTCCTCGTTATCACTGCGCTTAAAAGTCGGTACCGCTTTGTTAGACTATGCCTTTTTCTTGCAGAACTATCGATCAGGGACCTTCATGAGCCGCGCCGAGAAATCCGTTACCCACACGCCGATGATGCAGCAGTACTTCGGCATAAAGCAGCAGCATCCCGATCAGTTGCTGTTCTATCGGATGGGTGATTTCTATGAGTTGTTCCACGAGGATGCGAAAAAAGCCGCGCGCCTGCTGGATATCACCCTCACGGCACGGGGCAACTCCGCCGGCCAGCCGATCCCCATGGCTGGCATTCCCTTCCACGCTGCAGAAGGCTATTTGGCCAAATTGGTGAAGCTTGGCGAGTCGGTGGTCATCTGCGAGCAGATCGGTGACCCCGCCACCAGCAAGGGCCCGGTCGAGCGGCAGGTGGTGCGTATCCTCACACCCGGCACCGTCAGCGACGAGGCATTGCTGGATGAGCACCGCGACAACCTGCTTGCCGCTCTGGTGGGCAGTGAGCGCGGTTTTGGCCTGGCCACGCTGGATATCAACAGCGGCCGCTTCACCGCCATGGAACTGAGCGGCTGGGAAACCCTGCTCGGCGAACTGGAACGCCTGGCCCCGGCTGAATTGCTGATTCCCGACGACTGGGAGGCCAATACCCCGATCGAGCGGCGCCGTTCGGTACGCCGCCGGGCGCCCTGGGAGTTCGACCAGGACAGTGCGCACAAGGCGCTGACCCAGCAGTTCGCCACCAAGGACCTGGTCGGTTTCGGCTGCGCCGATCTGACCCTCGGCCTCGGCGCGGCCGGTGCGCTGCTCTGTTACGCCAAGGAAACCCAGCGCACCGCCCTGCCGCACCTGCGCAGCATCACCCAGGAGCGCTTTGAGGACAGCGTGGTGATCGACAGCGCCAGCCGGCGCAATCTGGAGATCGACTGCAACCTGGCCGGCAGCCGCGACAACACCCTGCTCGATGTGCTCGACCACAGCGCCACGGCGATGGGCAGCCGCCTGCTGGCCCGCTGGCTGAACCGCCCACTGCGCGACATGACGGTGCTGCAGGCGCG